>USAR01000065.1 GCA_900552605.1 uncultured Oscillospiraceae bacterium
GGCAACGGCACTTATTCGCCAGACAAAGCGTAAAATGGAACAAAGAAAAGACAGTGCAATGTGGAAGATCGCAAAGGATTTTAACGGCGTTAACGGAAAAACCGCATTTGACGCAATGAGACTCGGCGATGATGCGGGTATAGAGGTAGTTGACGAGTATTGCCGTTATGTTGCCTGCGGAATAACAAACATTATAAATATTTTTCAGCCGGAAATTCTTTGTATCGGGGGCGGTATTTCGAAAGAAGGAGATAACCTGCTCTCAAGAATTAACAAGTATGTTGAAAACGAGCGTTTTTCGAAGAATATAGATATGCAAACTGTTATAAAAACCGCTCAGCTCGGTAATGACGCGGGCATTATCGGTGCTGCGCAGCTTTCCGAAATTTATTAAAGAGGTATTTAAATGCTTAATGTAGATGTAACCGAGTTTTTAGATAAACAAAAAATTGAGTATGATCTCTCGGTTCCGATGTCCGAACATACAACATTCAGAATAGGCGGTAATGCAGACTGCGTGTGCTTTCCGAATAGCTTAGAGCAGCTTAAAGCAATGATAGTATTTTTCAAAGAAACGGGAACACCGTATTTCGTTCTTGGCAACGGCTCAAATTTGCTTGTTTCCGACCTTGGAATCGACGGTGTTGTAATATCACTTAAAAGCTTTTGCAATATACACTGTCCGTCTGCTCTTGAAATCGAGTGTGACGCCGGATTAAAGCTTTCAAAGCTTTGCTCGTATGCTATGGAACACTCGCTCGGCGGCTTGGAATTTGCGTGGGGAATACCCGGAACTGTCGGCGGCGCGATATATATGAATGCCGGTGCATACGGCTCTGAAATCAGTGCAGTTTTAAGAGAGTGTACCTTTATCGACGAGGACGGTAAGGTAGTGCAAGCAGATGTTTCAGCTCTGAAGCTTGGTTACAGAACAAGTCTTTTTACAAATACAGGAAGCATTATAGTAAGCGCAAAATTTTCTCTCTCGCCGTGTTCACCCGAGGTTATCAGAAATAATATGGATGAACTAATGATTCGTAGGCGCTCAAAGCAGCCGCTTGATATGCCGAGTGCAGGCAGCACATTTAAAAGACCTGTTGGCGGTTTTGCAGCAGCTCTTATTGATGAATGCGGACTTAAAGGAGCAAGCGTCGGCGGAGCTGAGGTAAGCCGAAAGCACGCAGGATTTATTGTTAACACGGGTGACGCAACCTGTACCGATGTGTTAACTCTTATTGAAAAAATTAAAAAGACGGTTTTTTTGGAAAAGAGCATTGTGTTAGAGACGGAGGTTAAACACGTTGGCAGATGTTAGTATGGATTTTTTGTTGGTAACCGGTATGTCCGGTGCCGGCAAAACGCAGGCGGCAATGCTGCTTGAAGATGCAGGATATTTTTGTATGGACAATGTTCCGTCTGTTTTGATACCGTCAGTTGCTCGGCTTCACAATGAAGGTAAGCTTAATGCACCTAAGGTTGCAATAAGTCCCGACCTCAGAAGTGCGGACTGCGACAAGGAAATGAAAAGCATAATTTCTGAACTTAAGCAAAACGGGATTAACCCTGTTGTGCTTTTTCTCGATGCCTCCGACGAAGAGATTATGCGTCGCTATAAAGAAAACCGTAGGCTGCATCCTTTAGCGCTTGTGGAAAACCTTTCCACACTTAATGCGATACATACAGAGCGCGAAAGACTTAGAGAAATACGTGAAAATGCCGATTATGTGGTTGATACCACATTTATTTCTCCTAAACAACTAAAGCAAAGGCTGCGAGGAATTTTTGCCGCCAGAAAAAGCGATTTTACGAGAATTGAGTGTATGTCGTTCGGTTTCAAATATGGCGTACCAAGCGATGTTGATTTGGTTTTCGATGTGCGCTGCTTGCCGAATCCTTACTATATTGATGAGCTGCGACCGCTTACGGGACTTGATAAAAGCGTAAGTGATTATGTTTTAAAATTCAACCAGACGAGCGAGTTTTTCAATAAGCTTGCTGATCTTATTGATTTTTCAATACCGCTTTATCAAAACGAAGGTAAAAGTATACTTGTTATCGGAATCGGCTGCACGGGCGGCAGGCATCGCTCTGTTGCTATTGCCGAAAAGCTTTGCAAACACCTTAACAGCCTTGAATATTCGGTAACAGTTAACCATAGGGATATTGATAAATAAATTGTATTCAATCAACTTTTAGGGAGCATTAAAATGTCGTTTGCGGGGGATATTAAAACTGAGCTTTGCAAAATCAAACCGTCGGGTTGCTGCGCCGCGGCAGAGCTTTACGGCATTTTTTTGTTTTCAAGGAATTTTTCGGAAAACACTGAATTTTTTGTGTGCGACAGAATAGAAATTGCCGAGCGAGTTTTGGCAATCATAAAGCAGCTTTACGGCTTTTTGCCGAAGCTCACGGAAAATGACAATTCGTTTTCTCTTTCAGCCGACTATATAGGAGTCGGCAGAATTTTTGCTGATTTCCTGTCTGTTAATTATATTACCGATATTTTTGTTTGTGAAAAGTGCTTTCAGTCGTTTGTCCGCGGTGCGTTTTTGTCAGGCGGCACGGCAACCGACCCTAAAAGGTCATTTCACGCCGAGATTAAAACAAAAAATGAGACTGCGGCAATATCAACGCAGGCTATCTTTGAAGCGCAGGGCTTTAACGCACACCTTTCAAAACGGCATAACTATCACCTTGTGTATTTTAAGGGCGGGGAGTCGGTTTCGGATTTTTTAACACTTATAGGCGCTACCAAAAAAGCGCTTGAGGTTATAGATGCCGCAATGCTCAGAGAAATGCGCAACAGAGTTAACCGCGGCAAAAATTGCGAAACTGCAAACATTACAAAGACCGTTAATGCTGCCGTTCGCCAAAACAAAGCCATTAAGCAGCTGGAAAGCACAGGCAGGCTTTCAATGCTTTCGGAAGAACTGCAAGATGCTGCAAAACTTAGATTCAGTAATCCCGAACTTTCACTGGGAGAACTTTCAAGACTCTGCGGAATATCTCGTTCCGGCCTTAATCACAGACTTAACCGCCTTGTGGCTATTGCAGAGGAAGATTTGAAAATTAAGAACAATAAAAAAACGGAGTAACAAGTAAAATGGATTTTGTTCACCTGCACGTTCATACGGAATATAGCTTGCTTGACGGCGCTTGCCGAATAGACGAGCTTATTTCTTATGCAAAACAGCTTGGACAAAAGGCGATTGCCATAACCGACCACGGCGTAATGTACGGCGCGGTCGATTTTTATGACAAGGCTAAAACTGCCGGCATAAAGCCGATAATAGGTTGCGAGGTCTATGTTGCTGTGCGCACTCGTTTTGATAAAGAACGAATAGATTTAAGATCCAACCATCTTATTCTGCTTTGTAAAAATGATATTGGATATAAGAACCTTATTTATATGGTCTCTAAAAGCTTTACCGAAGGCTTTTATTCCAAACCGAGAATAGATTTTGAACTTCTTAAACAACACTCTGAGGGGCTTATAGGACTTTCGGCCTGCCTTGCAGGTCTAATTCCGTCAAAACTGTTGGCACGAGACTATAATGGCGCCAAAGAAGCAGCATTGCTTTACAGTTCCGTTTTTGAAAAAGACAGCTTTTTTCTTGAGCTGCAAGATCACGGTTACAGCGAAGAGGCAGTGGTAAAAGAAGGACTTTTGAAAATCAGCCGTGAAACAGGGATTCCGACAGTTGCTACTAATGATGTCCATTACACAAAACGCAAGGATGCCGAAATTCAAAATGTGCTGCTTTGCATCGGCACAAACAAAACGGTTAATGAGGATAACCAAATTGCATTTAAAACAAAGGAGTTTTATTTGAAGTCCGGCGATGAAATGGCACAGCTTTTCGGCAGGGAAGCGGTTGAAAATACTGCAAAAATTGCTGATATGTGCAATTTTAACTTTGATTTCGGAAAGATAAAACTACCGTACTTCGATATAGGTAACTATGATCATTTTGAGTATTTTAAACAACAATGCGAGTACAGACTTGCAGAAATTTTAAAAGGCATTGCGACGAATAATAATTCTAATATTACTAACAGCGTCTCGGACTTTGCGGACACTGCAAATGTGTATAAGGAAAGGTTGTCATTTGAGCTTTCCGTTATTAAAAAAATGGGATATACCGATTATTTCTTAATAGTAGCCGATTTCGTGCGCTACGCAAAGCAAAGGAAAATACCGGTGGGTCCCGGCAGGGGCTCCGGCGCCGGAAGTCTTGCGGCATACTGCATTGGCATAACGGGTATTGACCCCATTAAGTATAACCTGTTGTTTGAAAGATTCTTGAATCCCGAGCGTGTTTCAATGCCCGATTTTGATATCGATTTTTGCTACGTAAGGCGACAGGAAGTTATAGACTACGTTATTAAAAAATACGGTGAAGATCACGTTTCGCAAATTGTTACTTTCGGAACACTAAAAGCGCGCGCTGCGGTGCGCGATGTCGGCAGGGCACTCGGCGCGCCTTACGCCTTATGCGACAGCGTTGCAAAGCTGATACCGCAATCGCCTAATATTACAATAGACTCAGCTCTTGAAAGCACCCCTCAGCTTTTGCAGAAATATAACACAGACCAAAACGTTAAAAGAATTATCGACACTTCGAAAAATGTTGAGGGTATGCCGCGTCACGCATCAACTCATGCGGCAGGTGTTGTCATAACAGATAAACCTGTTTATGAGTATGTTCCGCTTGCTACAAGCGACGGAACGACCGTTTCGCAGTATACTATGACACACTTGGATAAGCTCGGTTTGCTTAAAATGGACTTTTTGGGATTGCGCAACTTAACTGTTATAAGCGATACTGAAAAGGCGGTAAGGCAGTATATTAAGAACTTTTCAGCCGAAGATATTCCGATTGACGACACAGCAACCTATAAAATGATGGCACGTGGTGAAACAAACGGTGTTTTCCAATATGAATCGTCCGGAATGAAATCCGTTTTACGTTCAATGAAACCGCAAAAATTTGAAGATCTTATTGCAATTATCTCGCTTTACAGACCGGGGCCGAGACAATATATACCTAAATATATTGACTCACGCCATAATCCAAGTCATATTCGTTATGAAATACCGCAGCTTGAACCGATTTTAAAGGAAACATACGGTTGTATTGTGTATCAGGAGCAGGTCATGCAGATATGCTGCAGTATTGCCGGTTACACCTTGGGCAGAGCGGATATTGTGCGCAGAGCGATGTCAAAGAAAAAACACGATGTTTTGCAAAAAGAGCGAAAAACTTTTATTTACGGCAATGTTTTGGCTGACGGAACAAGGATTGACGGTGCTGTTAACAGGGGAGTGAGCGTTGAAAAGGCAAGCAAGCTTTTTGATGAGATTACAGCGTTTTCTTCATATGCATTCAATAAATCCCACGCTGCGGCATATGCGCTTGTTGCATACCGCACTGCATATTTAAAGCTGCATTTTAAAACAGAGTATATGGCTGCACTTTTAAGCAGTGTTTTGGATATGCCGTCAAAGCTTAATGAGTATTTGCACGAATGTGAAAGACTGGGCATTAAAATATTGCCGCCGTCGGTTAATTTCGGTAACGCAGAGTTTACATCTACCGAGGACGGTATACGATTCGGACTTCTCGCTGTAAAAAATCTGGGAAGAACCATTATTACAAAAATTATTCAAAACCGCGGTGACGGTTATGTCAGCATTTTTGATTTTCTCAAAAGAAACAGTGATTTACAGCTGAATCGTCGTGCCCTTGAAGGACTTATAAAGTCGGGTGCGCTTGATGACTTCGGTTTTACGCGCCACAGCCTTATTATGTCGATTGATAAGCTTTGCGATTATGCCGATACCGAGCGCAGGTACAGCGCGGGAGGACAGATTTCGCTTTTCGGTGCAGCGGGCGATTCGGCTCATACACCGTCAATTCAAATGTTTGAAGAATTCAGCGAAAACGAGCTGCTTGAATTTGAAAAGGAGACAACCGATTTTTATATATCCGGCCATCCTTTGTTGCCTCTTAAAAAGTATTTACCTATAATCGGAGCTGTCGGTATTTCTGACATCTTGCAAGGTGAGGACAGCGGTGCGTTTCACGACGGACAAAAAGTAACTTTGCTTGCGGCGGTGGCAGGGGTAAAGGTGCGCAAAACAAAAAAAGGAGTCGTTTTGGGAACTGTTACTCTTGAAGACGCCGGCGGCTTTATCTCCTGTATTGCTTTTGAGTCCTTTTTAACGCTTTACGGCGAGCTGCTGAAAAAGGGAAGAACCGTTATATTAAAAGGAAAACTCAGCTTTAAAGAAGATGAACAGCCTGAAATAATTTGCAGCGGTGTTAAGGCTTTTAATAGCTCCGATTATTCCATAACGTCGGAAAATGAATGTAAACCCGCGGCCGAATTGAGACTTTACTGCAAGGAAAGTGAAGTTGAAAACCTTGAAGAAATTTGTAGTTTTTTCAGCGGGGAAACAAAGCTTTGTGCAGTTACAAACGGTCATACATTTTTTAAAGGCAATATTCACGGCGGCAAAGGCGTTATTAAACTTTTGAAAAATCTATACGGAAACGACAGCGTTGAAATTTTGCACTGATTTTAACTAATATGTACTGCAACAAAATCGATATTTAGACTTACAAAAACACACCAATATCGTTTTTTAATAGCTCAAAACAAAAAAATTGCACAAAATCACTTTGTGTATATTGACATTTTAACCATAATTATATATTATAATAAAGTGTATCATATGATATTATGGTGTTTTATGGCTTGATAAAACAGGTTTTGTTGGTTTTATTGAGCTGCGATGTTCATTGAAAGGGAGCAAATTAAAATGGAAACAAAAGTTAAAACTATCGGTATTTTAACGAGCGGCGGAGACGCACCCGGTATGAATGCGGCTATTCGCGCTGTTGCAAGAACAGCTTTGGAAAGAGGAATAAAGGTTTTCGGCATCAACCACGGCTATAACGGACTTATAGAGGGCGATCTTTTTGAAATGGATATGCGCAGTGTTTCAAATATTTTGCAGTGTGGCGGAACTTGTCTTTACACGGCACGCAGCCCGAAATTCAAAACCGAAGAGGGCATTGCGGAGGCATGTAAAACCTGCGAAAAATATGGTATCGAGGGCGTTGTTGTTATCGGCGGCGACGGGTCTTACCGCGGCGCTCGTGACCTTTCGCTTCATGGTATCCCCTGTGTAGGTATCCCCGGCACAATCGATAACGATATCTCCTCAACCGAGGAAACCATTGGTTTTGATACGGCGATGAATACCGCAATGGTCATGATTGACAAACTGCGCGACACATCGCAATCACACGAACGTTGCTCTGTTGTTGAGGTTATGGGCAGACGTTGCGGCGATATTGCACTTAATACGGCAATCGCAACAGGAGCTACCGCTGTTCTTATTCCGGAGATGCATTATGATTTTGAAAAGGACGTTGTTGAACGCATAAACAACGGCCGCAAGCACGGTAAGAATCACTTCATCGTAGTCGTTGCTGAGGGTGTAAGCAGTGTTGATGATAAAACAAGC
>USAR01000066.1 GCA_900552605.1 uncultured Oscillospiraceae bacterium
CTTTTTGTCTCCGGTGTAGCCTTTTTTCGAACAGGTTGCCGTAACCGCACCGACCGTTGTGGTGTTTTTGTGCAGGCACTGCTCAATATTCAGGGGCTCTTTGCAGGATAAAAACAATAAGGCATCGTCTATATAAGACCTGTTATTGTTTAATTTATACTCTTTGCTGTTAATAAAAAGGGAAATGTTATTAACGTCAAAGCGGTATCCTGCTTCATATGCTGTCTCTTTCAAATATACACTTACACCGTAATTATAGGAAATGCCCTTTTTAAAAACGGTTATAAGCTTTTGTGTGTCGGTTTCAATGTTTTCCTCGGGGTTGCTGGTTATAAAAGACTTTACATTTCTGTCGTCATATTCTCCGATATACTCCAAATCCAGTGCATAAATAGCGCTGTATTTTTTAGGAACAGATGCGGTAAATTTTGGCTTTTCCTCTATTTTAAACGAAAGCGCGGCATTGTTGATCTCAATTTTGGATATAACCTTGCTGCTGTCTGGCGGTAGTGTAACAGGCTTAACAAGATTAAATAATCTTATTGTGCTGTCGGAAAGAGTATATACAAGCGGCGAGGCTTATTTTCCGCCGTAAATATAGCTTATTTCGTCCGCAAAAAAGCGATTATCTCCCTTAATTGCAATATCGATAAAGTGCTTGTATGTTCTTGCCGAAACAGGAGTGCCGGTGTAATTGCCGGATTTATCGGCAAGGGCTTCGTTTGTATCGTTATCGATCCAGCCTTCGTTTAAAATTTCAAGCTTTTCAGGACAATCGGAATTAGGGTTGAGCTCTGCGGTAAACGGAACGGTATTGTCAACCTCCAAGGCGTTCCAGATGTTGCCGATATCAATAAAATCAATTCTTTCAATCGGCTTTAATATGCCTGCTTTAATAGTTTTGTCTTTAAAAAGCGCGTCGGCAAATTCTTCGTATTTAACGGTGGTAAGGTCGGGTCGATTCGATGTAAAAACACCCGGTTTGTTTTTAATATTATAGTCGCCCGACGCAGCACCCGTGACACCTGCAAAGCCTACATAACCGCCGATGTAAGTAAAGCTGCCGCCGTAACCGAACATACCATAGCCGTTTGTAAGACTTTGCGCTGTAAGGCTGCCGTTTTTGAAAACCGAGCTGTCTCGGGAAACGATAAGTGCGACCGTGCTTGTTTTTTCTCCCTCAAAAGGTTTGTAATCAGGCTCATCCGATTCCTTAAACTGTGTCTCGTTTCCCGTGGGTTCATTGGTACTGTAATCAAATTCAACAGCTTTTACTTTGAAAATATACTTACCGTAGCCATGGCTGCCTATA
Organism: uncultured Oscillospiraceae bacterium; assembly: GCA_900552605.1. Classification (GTDB taxonomy): domain Bacteria; phylum Bacillota; class Clostridia; order Oscillospirales; family Acutalibacteraceae; genus UMGS1532. Next base: position 1,313 of record USAR01000066.1, read on the forward strand.
ATTTCGGACATATCCACACTGCTTTGTTTATTTTCTTTGGTATCGATCAAATTGCCGTCTTTATAAAGCTGCATTACATAGTTAAAACCTTAGGAATCACCGGTAGAGCTTATGGGAACAAAGCTTGCGATAATAACCCCCGGTTGTGAGGTATTCCATTTTGCAATTGCAATTTCGGAAAGACCATCTGCATTTGCCGTAAGCGCCGGCAACGATGCAACCGACACTAAGAGTGCAAGTACAAAAGCCGATGCTCGCGATGTTAATGTTTTGATGCTTTTCATAAAAACGCCCCTTTCAAAGCTTGTTAATAATATTTTATCATAATAATTAGATGTCTTCAATATTTTATGAGTTAGTTAAAGCGCCGGATTATTAGATACTTCTTGATTATACGAAAAGGCTGTTGTATAATACAGTGTATAAAAGCAGTGGGAGGAGTTTTTGCGAAATGAGATTTTGCGACTCATTTAACGATTATATAAAAGCTTTGGAATGTACATCAAAAGAAATTGCAATGCTCTCAGGTGTTTCGGAAGCAACGCTCAGCAGATATCGATCGGGAGAAAGGGTGCCGGAGCAATCGGCAAATACCATAGAAAAAATTGCGGCTGCAATTGCGGAAATTGCCCAAAAAAGAGGAATGGAGGGATATGCACAAAGCGATATTATTGAAAAGCTTTTGCTGTGCGACGACATAAAGCCGGAGCCGAAGAGGCTTGTGCGCCGAAATCTTAATGAGCTTATCTCGGTTTTGGATATCAACATTACCAAGCTTTGCCGAAAGACTAATTATGATCCCTCAACCGTTTTCAGAATTAAGAACGGCTCGCGTCAGCCGTCGGATCCTGTAAGCTTTGCAAGAAGTGTGGCGGAATATGTCGCTAATGAACTTGATTCCGACCAAAGCCTTGCGATTCTTGCAAAGCTTCTAAATGCTTCAGAGAGTCAGTTAAAGACAGCAGAAAGCCGTACGGAAGCAGTTGAGAGCTGGTTGCTGTCAAAAAGCGCCGATACCGATGAGGAAATCTCGGCATTTTTACAAAAGCTTAATGAGTTTGACCTTAACGAATATATCAAGTCTATTAAATTTGATAATCTGAAGGTGCCCACAGCGCCGTTTTTGTTTCCGACCTCAAAGCATTACAGCGGCATTGAAAACCTTATGGAAAGTGAACTTGATTTTTTAAAGGCAACCGTGCTTTCTAAATCGCATGACTCGGTTACAATGTTCAGCGATATGCCTATGGAGCAAATGGCAGAGGACCCAGAGTTTCCTAAAAAGTGGATGTTCGGAATGGCGCTTATGCTAAAAAAAGGACTTCACCTTAATATGATACACGACGTTGACCGTCCGTTTAATGAAATGATGCTCGGTCTTGAAAGCTATATTCCCATGTATATGACAGGACAAATATCCCCGTTTTATATTAAAGGAAAGCCAAGCAGCGTTTTTAATCATTTGTTGAAGGTTTCCGGCAGCGCTGCGCTTTCCGGAGAGGCGATAGGCGGTGATTTGGATAATGCGCGCTATTACCTTACAAAAAACCGTGAGGAGCTTGCTTATTACAAAAAGAGAGCCGACGCTCTGTTAAAGCAATCGCAGCCGCTTATGGAAATATACCGTTCCGACCGTGAATCAGCCCTCAGTGCTTTTTTGTTATCGGAAAGAAATGAAAAATGCAAAACAAGGAACATTCTTTCGTCTTTGCCACTATTTACAATAAGCAATGAACTGCTTGAAAGAATTGCGGAACGCTGCGGTATTAACGGTGATGACAGGAAAAAGCTTTTTGATTATGCTGCGTCACAAAAAGAAACAGTTATGGGAACACTCGAAAACAGCGTTGTTGAAACCGAAATACCAAAACCGGATTTTGAAAACGGTTCCGTAAATCTTTCTGTCTCGGGTATGTTTTTTGAAAAAGACATTCCCTATTTAGAGCAAGAGTATAAAGAACATTTGAAAAGCACTTTGGAATTTGCAAAGAAAAATAAAAACTTTGAGGTTACGGTAACGGAAAAACGAACCTTCAGCAATTTGGAGATTCTTATAAAGAGCGGAAGATGGGTTATGATTTCAAAAACCAAATCCCCCGCAATCCACTTCGTTATTCATCACCCAAGACTTCTTAAGGCAATTGAGAGCTTTAAGCCACCTGTGCTTGAGGAGGATAACCGATAAAAGCGGCGTTATTTTCACTGTAAGAAGAAAAGAAAAAAAGCTTGCAAATTGTTTTATTTGGTATTATAATGGTTACAGCGAGTCGTAATAATAAGCAGATTTTGTATTTCGACACCGAAGCTTCGGTATAATTTAAAAATACAGTTGTTATATAATGCGTTTTGAGCAAAGAAAAGTAGTGCACATCTGCGGCTTTAAAGAGAGCTGCCGTTTGGTGCAAGGCAGCAGTGCTTTGTGTGCGAATTACCCTTTGCAAGCAGTTTTCCCGAAACACTCGGCAGCTTTTTGTGTTTTCAGTGTTGCCGCAGCGCGTGTAGGGAAAAACGGGAAAGCCCGTTACAGCTTTTTGAGTGACGTTGCGTCAGCCCGGGCTTTGCAGGGTTTTTATAGCGCATTTCACTCAGTTGAGGTTACCGCTTGCGAGAGCGGCAACAAACCGAGGTGGTACCGCGGAAATTCCGCCCTCTGTGAGTTTTCTCACAGGGGGCTTGTTTTTACTGTAATTAAGCGGCATAAGCCGGTATAAACAAAAAAGAGGGGACAGAAAAATGCCGATAACAGATATTTTGGCAAAGAATGCAGCGTTTTATCCGAACGACGTAAGCCTTGTGGAGCTTAATCCAAAGCTTGAAAACAACAAAAATATGACCTGGCGTGAGTTTTCGCTTATGCAGGCAACCGTTTCGGAAACATACCGCCGCGAAATAACGTGGGATGCTTTTCACAAAAGCGCAAATTGCTTTGCAAATCTTTTGCTTTCGCGCGGAATCAAAAAGGGCGAAAAGGTTGCAATCTTGCTAATGAATTGCCTTGAGTGGCTGCCGATATATTTCGGTATACTGCGTGCAGGAGCTGTTGCGGTACCGCTTAATTTTCGCTATACGGCAGAGGAAATTTCCTACTGCCTTCAAAAATCCGATTCCGAATACATAGTTTTCGGTCCTGAATTTACCGGCAGGGTGGAGAGCATTTGCCACAAGGTTAAAAGAATTAAAATGTGGGCATATGTCGGAGAGGATTGCCCGGCGTTTGCGGAAAGCTATGATAAGCTTGTGAACTTCTGCTCGTCAAAGCTGCCGGCAGTGCCGATTGACGACAGCGACGACGCCGCAATATATTTTTCATCCGGCACAACGGGCTTTCCGAAAGCGATACTGCACACTCACAAAAGCCTGATGCACGCCGCAACGGTTGAGCAGAAACATCACGGACAAACGAAAGACGATGTGTTTTTGTGCATACCGCCGCTTTATCACACGGGAGCCAAGATGCATTGGTTCGGCAGCCTTATGTCAGGTTCTAAGGCGGTGCTGCTTAAGGGCACGGACCCCAAGTGGATAATTCAAGCAGTTTCCGACGAACACTGCACTATTGTGTGGCTGCTCGTGCCGTGGGCGCAGGATATTTTGGACGCTATCGACCGAGGCGATATTGACATTTCAAAATACAATCTTTCACAGTGGCGGTTAATGCACATAGGCGCACAACCCGTCCCGCCCAGTCTTGTTAAGCGTTGGAAAAAGATTTTCCCGAATCATAAATACGATACCAACTACGGTCTCAGCGAATCGATAGGTCCGGGCTGTGTTCACTTAGGGGTTGAGAATATCGACCATGTAGGAGCAATCGGAAAAGCGGGATACGGCTGGCAGACAATGATCGTGGACACAAACCGTAATCCGGTAAAGCGCGGTGAAGTGGGCGAGCTTGCCGTTAAAGGCGACGGTGTTATGAAATGCTATTATAACGACGAGGAAGCAACTAACGAGATTTTGAAGGACGGCTGGCTGTATACAGGTGACATGGCAATGGAGGATAAGGATGGATTTATCTATCTTGTAGACCGCAAAAAGGACGTTATAATTTCCGGCGGCGAAAACATCTATCCTGTGCAGATTGAAGATTTTTTGCGCTCTAATGCTGCAATCAGTGATGTTGCGGTTATCGGACTTCCCGACAGGCGCTTGGGTGAAATAGCCGCCGCGATAATTCAGGTTAAAGACGGCTGCACGCTGACAGAAGAGCAGGTAAACGATTTCTGTCTTGATCTGCCGCGGTATAAACGTCCGAGAGCTGTTATTTTTGCCGATGTTCCGAGGAATCCCACAGGTAAAATAGAAAAACCAAAGCTTCGCAAGATGTACAGTGCAGAAGGACTTGTTGCAAAAGAAAACGAGCTTAACTGAGGAGGAATAACAATGAAAAAGCTAATGCTTGGAAACGCGGCAGTTGCACGCGGCGCATATGAAGCCGGCGTTAAGGTGGTTTCATCGTATCCCGGAACGCCGAGCACAGAGATAACCGAATCTATGGTTGAATATGAAAACGTGTATGTTGAGTGGGCACCTAACGAAAAGGTGGCTGCTGAAACTGCAATCGGCGCTTCAATTGCAGGCGCACGCGCGATGAGCTGTATGAAACACGTCGGTCTTAACGTTATGGCTGACCCTGTTTTCACTGTAAGCTACATCGGTACAAACGGCGGCTTGGTATTCTGCGTTGCAGATGACCCCGGTATGCATTCCTCACAAAACGAACAAGACTCAAGACACTACGCAAAGGCAGCCAAAATTCCTATGCTTGAACCCTCAAATTCCGCTGAGTGCAGAGATTTTACAAAGCTTGCTTTTTCTTTAAGCGAGGAATATGACACGCCGGTCTTTATTCGTCTTTCCACAAGAGTATCCCATTCTCAAAGCCTGGTTGAGCTGCAAGAGCCGCAGGAGCAAACGGTTAAGGAATATCAAAAGAATATTCAAAAGAACGTTATGATGCCGGCAAACGCAATCGGCAGGCACGTTGTTGTTGAAGAGCGTCAAAAAAAGCTTGAGGCATTTGCAGAGGAAACAGAGCTTAATACCGTGGAGGACAACGGCAGTGAAGTCGGTGTTATAACCTCGGGCGTTTCTTATACATATGCCAAGGAAGCTCTCGGGAATAAGGTTAATTATTTAAAACTCGGTATGGTATATCCGCTTCCCGAAAAGCTTATAAAGGATTTTGCAAAGAAAGTTAAAACTCTGTATGTTATAGAGGAGCTGGACGGATTTATTGAGGAGTTTGTAAAATCAATCGGGATTGACGTAATCGGCAAAGATCACTTCACATTGCTCGGCGAATACAGCCAAAACAGCATTAAAAGGGTCGTGCTTCACGAAGAAACAGAGAGCCTTTCCGCAAAGGAAAATGTGCCGGCGCGTCCGCCTGTTATGTGTGCGGGCTGCCCCCACCGCGGCACATTCTATGTTCTTTCAAAGCTTGGACTTACGGTTTCCGGCGATATCGGCTGCTATACCCTCGGTGCTGTTGCGCCGCTAAAGAGCATTGATACAACAATTTGTATGGGCGCGTCTGTAAGTGCCGCACACGGAATGGTCAAGGCTCGCGGAAAGGAGTTTTCAAAACAGCTGGTAAGCGTTATCGGCGATTCCACATTTATTCACTCCGGTATAACAGGACTCATTGATGTTGTTTACAACAAGGGCAACAACACGATAATCATTCTTGATAACTCAATAACCGGTATGACCGGACATCAGGATAATCCCACAACGGGTCTTACAATAAGAAAAGAGCCGACAAAGCAGGTAGACCTTGAGGCACTTTGTCACGCAGTGGGCGTTGACCGAGTAAGAATTGAGGATCCGTTCGATTTGGCAGGTTTTGAAAAGGCAGTTAAAGAAGAGCTTGAAGCAGATGAGCCGTCGGTTATAATCGCACAGCGACCCTGTGCATTGCTTAAAAAGGTTAAGTACACCGGGCACTGTGTGGTTGACAGCGACAAATGCCGTGGTTGCCGCAAGTGTATGAAGCTCGGTTGTCCTGCAATCATTTTCGAAAACGGAAAAGCACATATTGATGAAACACAGTGCAACGGCTGCGGACTTTGTCCGGGCGTGTGCCCGTTCGGCGCAATCGAAAAGGAGGAGGCATAACAATGGCAGATACGAAAAGCATTATGATAGTCGGAGTCGGCGGACAGGGAACACTTCTTGCA
>USAR01000067.1 GCA_900552605.1 uncultured Oscillospiraceae bacterium
CGGTGGTTGGAAATATCTTAAATTCACCGATTCTTCTGTATTAACAGCTGTTATTACCGTTTTCGGTACAGCCGCTTCAATTGTGTCTTGCGCAATGGTTGGCTACGGATTTGCAAGATTCGATTTCCCGCTTAAAAACGCAGTATTCGTGTTGGTTATTTTAACCATCATTGTTCCTGTGCAGACCATTGTTATGTCAACCTATCTTAACTATTGGTTCTTTGATTTCGGTGGATTACTTAAACCGTTTGGTATTACTGCTAATCTGCTTAATACTGCTTGGGTGTTTGTCTTACCTGCAATTTTTGCAACAGGTCTCAGAAACGGATTATTTATATTCATCTTTAGACAGTTCTTTGCAGGTCAGCCTAAAGACCTTGAGGAGGCAGCACGTATTGACGGTTGCGGACCTTTTAAAACCTTTATTCGCATAATGGTTCCTCTTGCAGGTCCCGCGTTTGTTACCGTTCTACTGTTCTCAATAGTTTGGCATTGGAACGATTATTACAGTTCTTCAATTTATTTTACAAACGCTGTAAAACCGATTTCCTGCATGCTTCAAAACCTTGAGAGTGCACTTCAGCTTGGCGCTATTTATGATAGAAACACAACCAAGTACGAGGTTAGAATGTACTTGATGGGCGGTACATTGCTTTCTGTTTTGCCACCGCTTGTTTTGTATATTTTCACTCAGAAGTTCTTTACGGAGAGTATTGAAAGAACAGGTCTTGTCGGATAATCGCAGCTTGTACATAGGTCTACGTTTATTTACAATAGAGTGTTAAATTCAACCCCCCAGCTTTTTAGCTTGGGGGGTTGTGTTATTAGGGCTTTAATTGAGTGAATTTTAACGTATCTCCGATCTCGGACATCGTGCTCAATATAAGTGCATATAATGATTCACAAAAGAGATATTCAAGAGGTCGAAACCAATATGGCTGAAACTTAAAAAGCAAAAAGTTGCTGATACACTTCTATTTTAACAGGAGACCGAAAGAAGGACTAATAAGAGCCACCAATCGTCATGCATTGTTTTGCCACCCGTGAAAAGTAACGAAAAATGCAGAAAAATATAATCCATCGCACTATAAAGCATTGCGTTTTTGCGAGAAATATGCTACTAAACTCTAAACAGCCAAGAAATAATGTTTCTATTTTTTGTGTTGATCCTCTTTGAATTGTGGCCGGCGGTATGGATATAAGCCATAAAAGCTCGGGAAATTGCTGATTTATAGGGATATGAAAAAACTTTGAAAAGGCTGTGAACATCAGCAACAATGTCATTTCAAAAATGACCGGGAATGAAGACATCACGGATGAAACCGTGTGAAAGATCTGCAAAGCACCGAAGTGTTCGCCGAATGACATAATAAAATTCGTGCCCGACAGTGATATTTGATAATTCCTTAGTATACCGTCTTTGGTAAATGCATATTTGATATCGCCATGCCGAATAAACATAAATTGTCAAGTGAAAGATCCTTGTCTGCGAGAGAGAAAGCGATAGATTCACCCAATGAAACGGAAAACTAAACGGTTGCTCCCGATGATCCTTGTTTTTACGATCATTGCGGCGGCTTATTCTTGCAGGATGCTTGCCATGTTCAACATCGGCGGTGTTTACATAAGCTATATCCGTGCGCTGCTTTATATACTTCTGTTTGCCCTGTGGGGCTTTCACCTCGACCGCCGTATTATACAGAGGCAGGCACTGCACTGCTTGCGTCTGACAGCGGCGCCTATGCTGGTGTGGCTTGTTTTACGTACACTGAAATACGAGTTTGTCACCGACCTGACAGTGGCGCGGTACATTTGGTATCTTTACTATCTACCAATGCTTTTTATACCGCTGCTGGGAGTGTATATTGCGCTGTCTTTGGGAAAATAGGAGGAATTTCGCCTGACCGGAAAGATAGGGGCTTTGGCCGTCATTCCGGCTGTGTTGTTTTTGCTGTTGGTCACCAACTATCTGCATCAACTGACATTTGTATTCAGCAGCGGAGTGCCGGGAAAACCGGACAATTATTCCTATTCCCACGGTCTTGTTTACTTCTGCTGCCTGGGTTGGATGGTGATCTGCATGTTTTTTCCCTTATCCTTCTTTTGAAGAAAAGCCGTGTCCCAAGCGGCAGAAAAAAGAGGCTTACACCGTTTGTTATAGGCTGCGCAACGGTTCTGTATGGAATTTTGTATCTGTTGGGGCTGCCGGCTGTACGCTGGTGGTTCGGCGATATGAATGTGATGTTTTGCCTTTTATATGCGGTAATTTATGAAAGCTGTATACGTTGCAGGATAATACAGTCCAATACAGGCTATGTCGAACTTTTCGAGGAAACGACTTTGGCAGCATGTATAGCAGATATAAACGGAAATATTGTTATCCGTTCCTAGGCTGCAGGTGAAGATATGGTTTGCCCGAAGAACGGAATTCAAATCATACATTCCGACGGAATACGCATTTCTTCGGCACCGATCAGCGGCGGATATGCCGTCTGGTAGGATAACGTGCGCCCGTTGATCGAACTTCGAACAAAGTTAAGCGAAAACAAGACCAAAATTAAAAACGACAAAGAGAAATTGCAGGAAGCTTATCTCATACAGAAAAAGCTGAACGAGTTGACCGAAAAAAACCGTATTTATGACGAATTGGAGACAAAGTACGGAAAGCAGATAGCCAGGATAGGACAACTGCTGAAACAATGTGAGGGTGCTGAGCCTGTTGAAATACAAAACTTGCTGAAAAGGATTCTTCTGCTCGGCACTTACATCAAGCGTGGTGCCAATCTGTATTTTCTCGGCTTGGAATACGAGCTTTTGCCGCAGCAGGAGCTTCGGCTGACAGTAGACGAGGCTGTGAGGGTAATGACCGTTTGCGGCACAGAGTGCAGTGTGGTCTATCATACAACAAAATCGATGCTTTCGTCGGAGGTGGCACGATTGTTTGATCTTTTGAAGATCGTTGCAGAAACAACGATAGACGGGCTGCATCCTCTGTTTATTTCCGTATCCGACAGGGAAATGGATCTCTCGGTTGAGTGTGCCGCTGATCTGTCTTTCCTTGTTTCTTCAAATGTAACCGTTAAGCAGGAGGATGGATTGTGTCTATTCGCACACTGATAGGGGGAGCAAACAGTGCATAAAATGAAACGCTTAGGTTTTAATGCCATAAAAGAGAGCTTTGACCGACTTCCCACTGCCGTATGTTTTTTTGATAGCACAGGTAGTATCGTCCTCTGCAACCGACAGATGTATCAGTTGAGCCGACAGCTGCTTGACAGCGATATGCAGTATTTAGGTGAGGTGGAGGAAGCACTGTCTGCCCTTCCGAATGGCTTTATACAGATCCCGGATGTAGAGAATACTTATCGGTTTCCCGATAAAAAGGTATGGAGATTTGAAAAAAATGTCACCGATCGATATGGGGAGAGCTATATACAGCTTACCGCAGCCGACGTTACCGAGCTGCAGCGTGCTTTGGTGCAGCTCACCGATGACAGCAGAAAGCTGGAGGAGGATTCGGTGAAATTGAAGCAGCTTTCCGATAATGTAGGGGCATTAGCACGGGAAAAGGAGAGACTTGACGCAAAATCTTCCATGCACGACAACCTTGCCGCTTGCATTACACTGACGAAGCAGTACATAACAGGAGAATTTGATGGCATTGATGCGGATGTTGTGTGCCGTGCATGGAAGAAAGTTATTACTTTTCAAGGTGCAATCGGTATGTCGGCAAAGGAAAAACTGCTTGATATTGCAAAGACCGGTGGCGTGACCGTAAGGATAAGAGGCGAAGAGCCGACTGAAGATGTGGCGGAGTTGATGTACACAGCTATGCAGGTCTGTTTAACCAACGCTATTCAGCATGCCAATGCGACAGAGGTTTCTGTGAATATTTGGGAAAATGAATGTAGCGATACAGTAATGATACGCAATAACGGAAAACCACCGGAGAAAAAGATTATGGAGGGCGGCGGCCTTACCAATCTGCGCCACAGGATAGAAAAATCGGGCGGAAAGATGACGGTTCAGAGTTTGCCGGAGTTTTCTTTGGTGATCGAGATGAAGAAACACGAAAACTTGGGGGAGAATAACCTATGGCTACAAGGAAAGTATTGATTGTTGAAGATTAGGCACTTGCGAGAACATATCTGTGTTACTGCGTGGAGAAGTGCACAGATTGCGAGGTTGTGGGTACGCTTACACGTGCTGATGCGGCGCTTCGCCGCTGCGGTGAGGGACACATAGACTTGATTCTCATGGATATATGCACCGAAAGTGACTCGGACGCTCTGACTGCTGTCGAATCGATCAAGAAGCTTTATCCCGGGATAAAAATCGTTATGGTGACCTCCATGCCGGAGGGACGATTTCTTGATCGTGCAAAAAAATCGGCGCCGACAGCTTCTGGTATAAGGATTCCCCTTCAGGCGACCTTGTAGGTGTAATTAACGGTACTCTTTCCGGTAAGCACTTCTGGCCGGACAGCGTACCGAGTGTGCGGCTTGACAATACACTTTCCTGTGAACTGTCTGACCGTGAGATGGAGACACTGCGTCTGCTTTGTGAGGGAAAAACCAATGCCGAGATTGCCGAAAAACTTAATGTAGCCGAATCCTCGGTGCGAACCTATATTAACCGAATGCTGGAAAAAACAGGTTATACAAACCGCAACCGACTGATGATTGCAGCCGTTGGCAAACGGATGGTGGTGCCCGGATGTTGGCTTGAAGAACACAAAGAAATCTAATGTATATGCAACGAATCAGATGGTTATATGCATTCATATGAAGCCGCCCGGCTAATAGAAAGCCGGGCGGCTTTGCTGTTGTTTAAAATTAAAACAGTTATGCGTTCATAATTTGTTTACAATTTAAGCAGCATTTGTCCTCGCTTTTGAGGACAGACAGACCCTCTTTTTCTTGATATAATGATGTTGAAAAGATAGATGAAACAAATATATCGGGTATATCATGAAGGAAAAGGAGGGATGGTTCGATGAAAAAAATTGTGGTCGATATGCAGAATTTTCTGTTCGGCGATTCCATAGCGACTGCTTTCAAAAATTCGAACTATGATATCGATGTGCTTCGTGCGGAGACACCGCAGGATATCTACGCAAAGCATAATCAAGAAGTGCTGTACCAAAGCGGCGGTAAATCAGCTCTTACAAACTGCAAGCCTTCATCCGTAGGTAATGTTGCGCATGATTCGAGTATTGATAAAACTGATTCTAATTGCGGTATAAATGTAAGCTATAACGGCGAGCTTAGCTTATACAATATTATTGTTAAGAATAACCATTCAGGCACAAAGCAAACAGCCGGCGGCGGTATTTATGCTAGCACCGGCACAGTAAAGCTTTATAATTGTACCGTTAAAGATAACACCACCTCGGTGAAAGGCGGCGGTATCGGCGCGGTAAACCGCTCAAATGTCAGCATTTACGGCGGCGAAATATCCGGTAACACTTCAAAAGAAAGCGCCGGCGGCATTTATGTCGGCAGCAACACTACGGTAAACATAGAAGGAACAACGATAAATAATAATACAGCAGACGGTACCGCCGGCGGCGTTTACGGTGATAACAATTCTACCGTTAACATAAACAATGCGACAATAAGCTATAATAAAGCCGCAATAAATTCTAATAATGCTGCAAGCGGAGCCGGCGGCGTTTATGGTATAGGTTCAAGCAAAATCAGTATAAACGTTTCAACAATCGAATCCAATAATTCCGGCGGTAGCGGCGGCGGCATCTACTTTAATAGATACGGCACAAGCAACGGCAGGTTAAGTGTAACCGATAGCACGGTGCGTTATAATTACACCAGGTATCAAGGCGGCGGTATTTGTGCTATGTCAATATATATATCGGCGGAAATATGACTGTAACCAATAACTACATAGGAAACGGCGATGCAAGCAAGAGATATAAAGATGGTATTTACGTTCATAGCTTAGCCGATTATACTGTTAATGTCAACAGCGAGCTTACAGGAGGCAAGATAGGAATTTATGCCGCTGCCAATACCTACCCGGTTGTCGTCGTAAAGGGTGCTAACGGCTATAAGCTCACGCAAAGCGATTTTGAAAAGTTTGAAGCATTAAGTGTGTCAAATTCTTTCGAAGTTGCTATGAAAGATGAAGGAATAGTTTTCAAGAAAAAACTGAAAGAGCTGAAAGTCGAAGATGTAACGGTTACACTTCCTGTGGGAGGCACTTACGACGGATATGCAAGACATGCAACCGTTACCAAAAACACCGGTATAGACTGCGGTGACTTAAGTATAAGCTACTACGACGAAAACTGCAAAAAGCTCGCTTATCCTCCGGTTGATGCAGGTACGTACACTTTTAAAGTCACTGCACAGGAAAACAGTGTTTATAATGCGGCTGAGCTTTTGTCGCCGGATTGGAAATTCACGATTTTGCCAAAGAATGTTTATAGATACGATTAACGGTTGATGAATTAGAATCAGGCAAAGCAGTGTGCTATAACGTTAACGGCGCAGTACCGGAGTCGGTTACTTTAAGGATTAAATCCGGCAACATAAGGCTTGAAGAGGGCAAAGATTATACCATCTCTTATGAGAATAACAAGAGTGTCGGCACAGCTTCAATGAAGCTTCAGTTTATGGTTAACTATAAAGGTTCGTGCAACTTTTCATACAAGGTTGATTACGGAACCGCAAGCGATTCAATGTATGCTTCCTCAATTCAAGAGAATGAAAACGGTTGGTACAATAACGATGTAACCTTTACTGCAAACAGCGGTTATGAAATCGGCACAACTCCCGATAGTTTCTCTTCACAAGTTACTTTCACAAATGATGAATTGTTTGATTGCTTCTACGTTAAGGCTGCAAACGGCAACGTTTATAAAAAGGTAATAAGCATTGATAAAACAGCGCCTGTTGTTACACTGGACGTTCAGAAGAATAAATTTAGATGCTTTATTAACAAAATAACATTTGGTCTGTTCTTTAAAGAAACAATTTCTGTAAGTATTGAGTCAAGTGATAATCTCAGCGGAATTGCAAAGACCGAATACCAAATTGTTGAAAATGAGAGCGATTATGATGTAAACGGCACTTGGGGTGCAGGTAAATTCTTCAAAATGAGCAACAAGCAAAAGTTTATTGTTTATGCAAGAGTAATCGACAAGGCAGGCAATGTAACAATTGTTAATTCAACCGGTACGGTTATTTATTCCGAAAGCACTGCTCCCACAACAACCGGCACATTCGATAAAAAGGTTGGCAGCGAAGCTGATGTTAATCTTGAATTTACCCTTAACGGCAATACTGTAAACACTGTAAAACACGGCAATACTATGCTTACTAACGGCACCGATTATACAGTCAACGGCAATATTGTTACTGTTAAAAAGGAATACCTTAAGAATTTTGAGGCAGGTACA
>USAR01000068.1 GCA_900552605.1 uncultured Oscillospiraceae bacterium
TGAAGGGGAGAAGTAGTTTGTGTATTTTCCCACTCTTTGAAAGCCTGTATACATAGAGCAGTCCTGTCTGAAAGCGCACATACCTTCGGGCATTTTTCTGAAAGGATTGTACTTTCCGTTTTGCATGCTGCCCTTAATTGCGCATCCGCCTGTTGAAAAGTTATATAGCTTTCCGTAGATTTTTTGAAGTCCCGTAAGCGTGACTCCGTTCTTAATGTAGTATTTATCCGTTTTAAAGCTAACGCCGTCGCCGCCTGTAAGCTCCACAAAGCCATTGAGCTCGGTTTTGTCGCTTATGCTGTCGCGATACAGCTTAACTCCGCTGCCGTTGTATTTAACCACAAAATTTTTCTTTTCGTCGCCGACCATATAAGGTAAGCCGTATTTTGAAACATTATTGCGCGAAGTAAAGCAGCGTCTTATTTTGCCCGTGCCGTCTGTGCGCGGAATGAGCGTTGTATAGGCGCTGTTTAAAGCGTAGGCATAGTCGGGTGCAACCGCTTTGATAAACTGCTCGCTGCTTGATGTTGCAAGACCGTGGTGTGACAGCTTTAAAAGCGATGATTTAAGACGGCTGCCGTACTCCGCAACAAGTGCTTTTTCCTCTTTCTTTTCAATATCGCCGCAGGTTATAAAGGAAAAACTGCCGCAGTAAAAACGCGTGGTTAAAGAGCAGTTGTTTACATATTCGCCGATATCGCCGTTGTCTTCACTTTCTTCTGTGTTGTCACTGCCGGTGTAGTGATAATTTCCGACGGGACCCAGCACTTCCGCTTTAACATTGCCATACTGAAAAGCGGAGCCTTTTTTGAGATAGATCACGCGTTCTTCATCGTTTTCAACCAGAGTTTTTTTAATTATTTTGCAAATTCTTGCGCTCGGCTTGTAGTCTGTTGAAATAACCGCAGGATCGGGCAGGTAGACCTTGCCTATTTCAAAATTTTCAGCAAGTTTTGCGTAGTCTCCGTAGTGATCGGGATGATAGTGGCTTAAATAAAAATCAAGTTTTTTAACGCCGAAACGTTTAAGATGAGCCACTACCTCGCCGGCATTTTCTTTTCTGCCCATATCAATAAGGAGCCAGCTGCCGTTCATATTCAGAAGCGAACAGTCTCCGTCTGAAGTGTAAAGACCGTATACCGTAAAGTTCTTTGTTGTCTCGGCGGATACCGAAAGATCTGCAAGCGGTGTTGCAAACGCTGCACAAAGCACAAATGTCAATGCAAAAAATAAGGATAACACGCGTTTCATGTTTATAACCATTTCCTTTCACTGCGATATTGAATACTTATATTTTTCGAAACTCGCTGTTTTATATTATACGGATGATTATATCACAGATTGATAAGAAATTAAAGATAATTTTGTCTGAAATATGAAAAAACTACGCTAATCCTTTAGAACCGCTTGCCGAAACTGCGATGCGTGACGGGGCACCGCTTTCGCCGGTCTACGGTAGCGGCATAACTTATTTACTAAATAATTTTTTGTAAAACCCGTTGCCTTTTTAGCTGGTTGCAGTTATAATATAATAAAATCGGCGTAATATAATCGTGCAAAGTCACAAAACCGAAAAGGGGGCTTTAAAAATGAACTGTAAATACTGTGGGGCGGAAATCACAGAGAACTCAAAATTTTGCAGTGAATGCGGTATGCCTCAGGCAGAGGATGAACGCATTGAAACAAAAGCTAAAAATGTACGGCCAAAGGGCAAAACTCTGCGTGCGGCCACCCTTATTGCAGCGCTTATAGTTATCTTTGCGCTTTTCTTTTCGTTTAATTATTTCAGTAATCCGTCAAATAAGCTTAAAGGTGTTTGGCAGCGCAGCGGGGAAGAGAATAAGGCTTCCGCTACTGCGTCTTACAGCTTCACGTTAAGAAACGGCGATTCTGTTTTCAGCCAAAATTCCGAAAACGGCTCGCAGGAGACCGCAACGTTTGAATGGTGCATAACAGATGACAATGAGCTTATAATTCTTTGGAGCAGCACAAGCTGCACAAAATATGCTTGGAATCCCAATCTTAATAATTACAGCCTTTCTCCTAATGAATACAGTTGGTATTTAAAGGGCAATAAATTATATTTAAGCTCAAGCTCTGCCGACAGCGGATATTACACATATGTTAAGCAGGGGTTATAAATGAAAGCTAAAAAAGAACAAGCACAGGCGGATTCTAAAAAATCATTTTTGCGCAGTGCAATAATTGCCGCTGCCGCAGTTGTAACTGTTGTTGTAACACTGATTGTGCTCAACGAAAATATGTTTTTCAGTTCACCGTCGCAAAAGCTTTGCGGAAGCTGGGAAAGAACGCGCGAAGGTATGTTTTCGGGAGAAGATATATCGGAAACATACAAGTTTAACAAAAACGGAACGGGCGAAAAGGTGTATATCCTTCCCGACGGTACAAAATCCAAAACCACTTTTACCTGGAGCATTACAAAGAAAAAGATCCTTGTAATAAACGGATGCGTTAAATATTACTACAACAGCAATCTTGACTCTTATTACAGCCTGACTGCCGTTACCGCAAAGAAGTATTGGAGCGTTGGAAAGGACAAGTTTTATATAGGTGAGAATACATCGGCAGCTGTTGAGGAATATAAAAGAAAATAACTCGGCATGGCCTTAGTTGACAGATATTCAATCTCATATAAAACGGGCTGTAAGGGTTTTCTCTTGCAGCTTGTTTTTTCTGTTTAAACACATTTTAATAAACCGCTTTTACGCTTTGCTCCTCCTTTACGGCAGTTAGCGAAAAATGCGGTTGATTGATATTTCGTAACAGGAGAAGCCGTTGTTGTATATTTTTTTGAATGAACAGCCCTCTTGCCTTACCGTCTGCGTCGCTGCAAAACACAGTGGTTTAAATGCCTTGAGCCGACATAGTAAACCCAACTTTGGCATATTTAACAATTGATTTTTGCATCGGGTATACTGTATAATGTAATAAAACAAGTGTTGCGGTTTATCTTTTATCAATTGCAGCACAAAGCGAATAAAATACATTTTGGAGGAAATAATGAAAAAATTTGTTTCCTGTATAGCAAAGGTGTTCACACGTGCTTCCCAAAATGCGGTTTATGCCGTGTCGGGGCACGCAACACTGTTTATGATAATCTCTTTTTTTCCGTTTATAATGTTGTTACTCGCGGCAATTAAATATATGCCTTTTACGCAAAGTCAGGTTTTGGAGCTTATTGACAGCTTGCCGCTCGGCTCTATAAACAGCTTTCTTCACACCGCCGTTAAAGAGGTTTACGACCGCTCCGGCGGATTTACACTGTCGATTACCACAATCACGCTGTTTTGGTCGGCTTCCACAAGCATTTTTTCAATAACCTTGGGGTTAAATAACATATACCGTCACAAGGAAACAAGAAATTATCTTTGGTTAAGAGGAATGGCAATTGTGTATACAGTACTGTTTGCACTGCTTATAATCCTCACGCTTGTGCTTATGGTTTTCGGCAAGGCACTTGTAAAGCTTCTTGTAAAGTTTGCTCCGTTTTTCGGAAAATTTGACGGCGCGTTTAACTTCGGCAGACAGTTTTCCGCACTGCTGCTGTTCTTTTTTGTTTTCGATTTGCTTTATACCGTTTTGCCGAACCGTCCGTCTCATTTGCTTTTTGAAATGCCCGGAGCAGTCATATCGGCACTTGGTTGGTATGTATTCTCGCTTTTTTACTCTATGTATATGCAAAACATAAAAAGTCTTTCATACCTTTACGGAAGTTTAACTGCCGTTGTGCTTATGATGATTTGGCTGTATTTTTGCATGTATATCTTCTTTATCGGAGCAGAAGTCAATCAGCTTTTGTCCGAGCGAGGCTGGTGTCGGAAGCGCCGAGCAAAAATGCTTGAAAATGCCGAAAGGCGGAGTGAAAAGCGCAAGGCGTCAAAAAATCGAAAAGAGCAAAAGTAAAAAAAGAAAGCGCTGTGTAAAAATGGAAAAGCAGTTTATTTTATTTGACCTTGACGGAACTTTAACGGATTCCGGCGAGGGGATAACAAAAAGCGTGGCATATGCAGTAGAAAGCTTGGGGTATGCCCCTTTATCTCCAAATACACTCCGGGAATTTATAGGTCCTCCGCTTTTGGACGGCTTTCGCGAGTATGCAAATATGCCGGCGGAGATTGCCGAAAAAGCTGTCCGAAAATACAGAGAAAGATATCGCGACATCGGTATTTTTGAAAATGCGGTATACGACGGCGTGCCCGAGATGCTTGAAGGACTGAAAAACTGCGGAAAAACTCTGATTCTTGCAACTGCGAAACCAATTTTCTTTGCAAAGCAGATTATGCAACATTTCGATCTTGCTAAGTATTTCGAAAAGCTGTTCGGCGCTGAATTTTCAGGTGAAATAAACAACAAAAATGCTGTTATAAAACTCGCTTTAAGCGATTGCGGCATTGAGAATAAGTCTGATGCAGTTATGGTTGGCGACCGCAGTCAGGATATAATCGGAGCAAAAGCTAACGGTATAGAGTCTATCGGCGTGCTTTACGGCTATTCGGACGACGGCGAGCTTCAAAACGCAGGTGCCGACCTGATTTGTAAAACGCCGAATGATGTGCTAAACGCACTCTGCGGCAAGTAAGTGAAGAGGAGCCGAGCAAGTTTTTATAAAAAGCAGCAAAAATAAGCTGATTTTGTAATTTTTGTTATCTTTTGCTTGTAAAAGATAACAAGCAATGATATAATAAACATTGCATATGTATGAGAAAGGTTAATGTGCCGAATTGAGCGTGAGTGTTGTAAATTATAAAGCACAACTCACGTACAGCGGTGCAATGGGAAAAGAAATGGAAAAACAAAAGTTTTATTTAACCACCGCAATTGCCTATACCTCCGGCAAACCGCATATCGGCAATACTTATGACATTGTGCTTGCGGATATGATTGCACGCTATAAACGCAGTCGCGGTTTTGACGTTTATTTTATGACAGGCTCCGATGAGCACGGTCAGAAGATTGAAGAAAAAGCAAAGGCTTTAGGCGTTTCTCCAAAGGAATTTGTTGACGGTGTTTCCTCTGAAATTAAAAAAGTGTGGGACAGTATGAACACCACATACGACAAGTTTATAAGGACCACCGACGATTATCACGAGAAAACCGTGCAGAAAATATTCAAAAAGCTTTATGAAAAAGGCGATATATATAAGGGTCATTACGAGGGCAAATATTGCGTTCCTTGCGAGTCGTTCTTTACAACGTCGCAGCTTGTGGACGGCAAATGCCCCGATTGCGGCAGAGAGTGCATTGACGCAAAGGAGGAAGCATATTTTTTAAAGCTTTCAAAATATCAGGACAAGCTGCTTGAATACTATGAGAGCAACCCTGATTTCTTTCGCCCTGAGGCGCGCAAAAACGAGATGATAAACAACTTTTTGAAACCGGGACTTCAGGATCTTTGCGTTTCAAGAACTGCGTTTAAGTGGGGCATTCCGGTTGATTTTGACGAAGGTCACATCGTCTATGTTTGGCTCGATGCGCTTTCAAACTATATAACGGGAATCGGCTATGATCCCGACGGCAGCAGCGATATGTATAAAAAGTATTGGCCTGCCGATCTGCACGTTATCGGCAAGGATATTGTGCGCTTTCACACTATCTATTGGCCTATTATCCTAATGGCTCTCGGTGAGCCGCTTCCGAAGCAGGTATTGGGACACCCGTGGATGCTGTTTTCAAACGACAAAATGTCGAAATCGCGCGGAAATGTTATTTATGCCGACGAGCTTGCGGCGCGTTTCGGCACAGACGCCGTGCGTTATTATCTCATTTCCGAAATGCCGTTTGCGCAGGACGGCAGCATTACTTATGAAAGCTTTATTGCAAAGTATAATACCGACCTTGCAAACACGCTCGGAAACCTTGTTAACCGCAGCATTGCAATGACAAATAAATACTTTGACGGCAAAGCTCTGCGTGCTTCCTGCGATAATGATTTTGACAAAGACCTTGCAACTGAAGCTGAAAAAACGGTAAAAAAATACTATGAGCTGATGGACAGCTATCACGGGGCAGACGCTTCTGAGTGTATTATATCGTTTGCAAGGCGTTGCAATAAATATATCGACGAGACGATGCCTTGGACATTGGCTAAAGACGAGAGCCAAAGGCAAAGACTTAACGACGTTATGTATAATCTTTTAGAGGGCATAAGAATACTCGGTATATTGCTTGAGCCGATTATTCCCGAGTGTTCCGAGAAAATTGCGGCGCAACTTAACTGCAGTCAAAAATCAACCGATTTCGGCGCAGTGGAAGGATACAACGTTGGCACGGCAGAGCCGCTTTTTGCAAGAATCGACTCTGAAAAGGTTATTGCCGAAATTGAGGCAGAGCAAGCGGAAAAGGTACAAGCCGAAAAGAAAGATAAATCGGAAAACATTGTAACTCTTGCGCAAATCGGCATTGAGGACTTTGCTAAAGTTGAACTTCGCACTGCAACAGTAAAGGCTTGCGAACCGATTAAAAAGGCTAAGAAACTTTTAAAGCTGACCCTTGACGACGGCAGCGGTAATGACCGTATTGTGGCAAGCGGTATTGCAAAATGGTATAAACCCGAGGAGCTTGTCGGCAAGACTGTTATTGTTGTTGCAAACCTTAAGCCGGCTGTACTTTGCGGAGTTGAGAGCAATGGAATGATTCTTGCAGCGGATGCTGGCGACGATGAGGTTAAAGTGATTTTTGCCGACGGTTTAAAGCCGGGGTGCAAGGTCAGATGACGGATGAGCTGCTTTGCGGTGTGCCTGCAAGAAAGCATATTTTTGATACCCATGCACACTATGACGACGAGCGTTTTAAACCGTTTGTAAACGACCTTTTAAAGGCGCTTAACCGAAACGGTGTTGAGGGCATTATCACGTGCGGTTGTGATATACGCTCATCAAAGGCGGCTTTAAAGCTTGCCGACGAGCACGACTTTGTTTATGCAGCAGTTGGATTTCATCCCGAAAACCTACCGCAGGGAAAGCCCGATCTATCTGAGCTTATGCCGCTTTTTGAACACAAAAAAACAGTAGCTGTGGGCGAAATAGGGCTTGACCACCATTGGGATATTGACAAGGGGTTTCAGCTTTGCTGGTTTGAAGCACAGCTTGAGCTTGCCAACCGTCTTAAGCTGCCTGTTATTGTGCACGACAGAGAGGCACATCTCGAAACACTGGAGCTGCTTAAAAAAGATAAACCACGCGGCGTGGTTCATGCATTCTCCGGCAGCGTTGAGATGGCAAAAGAGCTGCTGAAAATCGGTATGTATATCGGCATAGGCGGTGTTTTGACTTTCAAAAACGCTCGCAAGCTTTTGGACGTTGCAAAAATGCTGCCGAGCGACAGGATTTTGCTTGAGACTGACTGTCCCTATATGGCGCCTGTTC
>USAR01000069.1 GCA_900552605.1 uncultured Oscillospiraceae bacterium
CCCGGCTTTATCGGTTGCCCTCGCTCCGGCGCACATCGCCGACATACGAAGAAAAAGCCTATTAAAATCGTGAGTAACACCGCTTTGAAAGCGATATCCTAAAAGCTTGAGGTGATAAACTATCGGCTTGCACAAAAAAAGCAAACACAAAGAAAACTGCTGCACATGTTTTTTATTTTCGTTTTTGTTTCAACGCTTTTTTTCGGCAGTTGTGCTGTTTTTTTGGACAGTCCTTATTTACAGCGGGATTACTCCGAACCCGGAAACCGCAGTGTACGGCACGGCATTTCACACATTTGAGCGGCTGTTTTTGAGGCGGCCGCGTTTGTACTTATCGGCTGAACGGTTAGAGCTGTTTTATGAAGGTGCAAGAGCAATTAAGAGAAAGCACGGTATTTCTTGCCTGCTCTGCCTTGAAAACCAAAAGCTTTTGTGGTAAAATACCACATAAAGGGAACAGAGAGAAGAGCCACTGTGCAATCGGCATATTTTATGTGAACGCAGCATAAAACACAAAGGAGCGCTTTGTTTATGATTACAAAAGAACAAATTGCAAGAATCAACGAGCTTGCAAAAAAATCGCGTACAGAATCAGGTCTTACGGATGCCGAAAAAGCAGAGCAGCAAAAGCTGCGCCGTGAGTATATCAACGCTTACAAAGAGAATTTGGAATCTCAGCTTAACAATATAGTTATTGAAGAGCCGGACGGAACGCGTCACCACGTTACTAAAAAGAAATGATAGCACCGAGCATTAAAACTAAGGGCATTTTGTTTTTGTGCCTTTCTGTTTTGTGGATGGGTTTCATTTTCTATATGTCCTCACAAACGGCGGAGGTTTCAGGCGCCGACAGCGGTGCAATAGTCAAATTTATAGAAAATGTTGTGCCATCGTTTAAAAGCAGCGGAGTTGCATTATACCTTGAAACAATAGTAAGAAAATGCGCGCACTTTTTTGAGTATTCCGTGCTCGGCTTTTTGGTTTTCGGCTTTTTTAATTATAATTCAGTAAGCCCAAAAGCCAAGATATTGTTTTCCGCTTTGGTTTGCACTGTATATGCTGTTTCCGACGAGGTGCACCAGATTTTTGTTGAGGGCAGGGCTTGCCGTGCTTACGATGTTTTGATTGATTTTTTCGGCAGTGTTGTTGGTATTTTTGCCTTTTTGATGCTTACATATATTGCGGCGAAACGGCAGAAAAGCCGTTAGATATTCACAAAAATTTAATAACTCGTCAAAATTGTTGACAAAGGTTTACATTTATTGTATAATTTTATTGGGTTGATAAGGTTTAGCATTTTAAAACCTTATTATGGCGCACAAACAAAAAACAAAGATTTCTGCAATGCTCTTGCACGGAATTTTGATATCCGTTATCGGTGCGGTACTTAAGTGTTTTGCAATCAGCGTGTAGGCAGGTTCGAAATATTTGTCTAAGCAAAATTTGTATTTGCATTTTTCGGAATGTTGATGTGGGTGAGCCACGGTTACAACGGGTGTAATTATAAAATAAAAATGCTTAGCTGTTTTGAGTGTTTTTTTATTATTATCACAATCCGTTTGCCCAAAGTTTCGGTTTGCGTGTTTCTGCTTTTCGCTTTCTGAACATTACAGCTTAAAAAGCAGATGAATTTTAGGAGGATAATTATGAAAAAGACATCCAAACTTTTGGCATTTTTTCTGGCGGCTGTAATGGCTTTTTCCGCACTTCCGGTTTTTGCGAGTGCAGATAGAAAGATACCAAGCGGTACTTGCGGAACAGGTGTTACTTGGAAGGTTGAAAATGACGTTCTTACAATCAGCGGTAAAGGCGCTGTGCGCGATTATTCGGAAACAGTTACACCCGATTACAGCAGTAAAGATATAAAATTCACCTCAATCGTTGTTGAGGAAGGCATCACGGCACTCGGCGATTATGCTTTCACCGATATTTCTGCATTTTTGGGAAAGCTTCTTTCCGGTGAATCAACCTCCGGTCTTCTCGACGTTAAATCACTCTCATTGCCCTCAACCCTTACAAAACTCGGTGATTCTTCAATCGACGGCTTGTTTGCGCTTGAGACAATCACCGTAAGCGATAAGAATACCGCTTTTTCTGCAAAGGACGGTATACTTTTTAATAAAAACCAAACAAAGATCATTAAATACCCGGCAGGCAGACAGGGCAAGGAATATACAACCCCCGTTAGCGTTAAAACCGTTGGCACCGGTGCGTTTATGTTTACAACTCTTTTAAAGAATGTTAAGCTTTCCAAAAACGTTACCGTTGTTGAAGCCGAAGGTATTGTTTCAACAGGTAAACTTAATGTTTACGTTTACAACAAAAACGCAAAATTAAAGAATGACTCGATAACCATTTTGGAAGGTAAGCTCTACGGTTATTTCGGCTCGACTGCTCAAAAATATGCCGATAAGAATTACATCAAATTTATGCACATCGGCAACAGCCATAAATATGCATACACCGTAACAAAAAAAGCAACCTTCAAAAAAGACGGTACATTAAAGAATAAGTGCATCTGCGGCAAGGTTAAGAAAACAGTTAAAATCAACCGCATTAAGACAGTTAAGCTTAAATACACAAGCACTTCTTATACCGGAAAGGCAAAGAAACCCTCTTTGACAATTAAAGATTCAAAGGGCAAGAAGATTGCAAAGAAATATTACACCGTTAAATATAAAAACAACAAGAAACGCGGCAAGGCAACTGTTACCGTTAAATTTAAGGGTAAATATTCAGGTACCAAAAAGCTCACATTTAAAATTAAATAATTTGGTTTTAATGAAGACTGCGCTGAGAGGATATCTCTCGGCGCAATTTTTTGTTGCGGTAAAAAACTCATTTAATTCTTTGCGGGAATTTACAGTCGATCTTTAAAAAGTTTACAGCAGCGTCGAAAAAAGCTAAGTGGCACAGCAGCAGTAAATAACATTTCTTAATTCGATTTACCACTTCGCCTTAAGTGTGTCGCAGCCTCGCGCGCCAAGCGCCCATCGCCTTTAGGCGATGGCAAAAGCCGGCTTACAGTCGGCTTTGGGACCGTTTTCAAGCTGTGACATCTACAAAAGCGCAGTCGGGTTTTTGAAAACGGTCGCGCTTGGCGCGCGTGGCTGCGGTGCACTGAAGATGCAGGGTAGATAACGGGCTTGTTGCGCGTGCGGAAAAAAGTTAATTCTTTAAAAAACAATAGAATATTACCTCTTTTCAGCAGTATAGTATATGGCGATATTCTCTGCCGAAATTTATTATATAAGCAGACAGCAAAACAGAGGACCTGACGGATAATGTATAATATATAGGGTATGTTCACAATACCGAATACGACGAAGCCGGTAACGAAAAAATATTTCCGCTTGTTAAACTTGATGGGAGAGATTGCAAATAAAAAAGGTGAGGATAGCTTTTATAGGTATAGAGCACGACCACGCTTGCTTTAACATTGCAAGCGCATTAAAACAAAGCGATATTTTTGAACCTGTTTGCTTCGCCGTGCCGGAAATTGATAAAAGTGAATATGCCGAAAAGCTTAAGGTTTTCGGAAACCTGCCGGAAAGCAGTGTTGAGGAAATAATTAGCAACAAAGAGATCGACGCGGTTATGGTTGAGACCTTTGAGCTTAATCTTACCAAATATGCTCTTATTGCGGCAGAACACGGCAAGCACATTTTTATGGATAAGCCGGGAGGCGCCGACCTTTCGGAGTTTGAAAGGCTTATTAAAACAGTGAAAGAGAAAAAGCTTGTGCTGCAAATCGGATATATGTATAGGTTCAATCAAGCTGTTAAGGACTTGCTTAAAGACGTTAAGAACGGAAAACTCGGCGATATCATCTGCGTTGAGGCGCAAATGAATTGCTGCCATACAATTGAAAAGCGTCGTTGGCTCTCTTATTTCAAAGGTGGAATTATGTTTTTCCTCGGCTGTCACATTATCGATATTATTTTGCAAATTCAAGGAATGCCGAAAAGTGTAACACCTTTTAACAAGTGCAGTGAAGGAAAGAACGGCGGTTATGAGGATTTTACTATGTCCGTTTTGGAATACGAAAACGGGGTTTCGTTTGCAAAAACTTCGTCGTGCGAAATCGGTGGTTTTAACAGAAGGCAGATTGTTGTTGTGGGAACAAAAGGCACGGTTGAGATTAAACCCATTGAAGCATATACCGAAAATATGCCGGAGGAGTATTTAAAATCAAACATAAAAACATACACCGCATTATCGTGGGACGATGTGGGAACAGAGCGCATCACCGAGCCGCATAACAGATACGACGATATGACAGCTTTCTTTGGAAAATGCGTTTTGAAGGAGGAAAAAAGCAGCATTTCATACGATTATGAGCTTGAGCTTTACAAGGTGCTGCTCAAGTGTTGCGGCGTGGAATAGAGCATAGTTTTTTAGTTTTAATCGGCTGACTCAAGTTAGGAAATTGCTTGAATCAGCCGCTGTTTTTTTAGTTGTGTCAACTGAGATAAAGGTGAAAAGAAATAATCTAAGCATTTTATTAAGTATCGTCAGCCTAGACAATACAGAAAAAATTAGGATATTATGCAAAAAAAGCACTTGATTATTGTTGCCTTGTGTGATATAATGTAGGCCGTGGCTGCGGAAAAAGAGTATTGGCCATGGTTATGCGCTTGTAGCTCAGTTGGATAGAGCAACTGCCTTCTAAGCAGTAGGTCCTGGGTTCGAATCCCCGCAAGCGTGCCAAATTCGCCGTCCCTGAAGGGGCGGCGTTTTGATTGAGTATGGTTATATCACAGAAAGATTATAAGGTAATTTTTTCGGAAGGATTGAGAGCAGATGGAAAAAACATCATTGGTTATAATGGCGGCAGGCGCCGGCAGTCGTTTCGGCGGCCCGAAGCAGATAACCCCTGTCGGCCCGAGCGGAGAAAAAATTATCGATTACTCGGTTTTTGACGCTATTCGTGCCGGCTTCAATGAAATAGTTTTTGTTGTGAGCGAGCAAATGGCGGAGGATTTTAAAGAGGCTGTGGGCGACCGCGTTGCAGAGCACATACCTGTTAAATACGTCGTTCAGCGGCTTGACGATATTCCTGAAAATTTCAGCGTTCCGGACGGCAGAACAAAGCCTTGGGGAACAGGGCACGCAATTTATGCCTGCCGCGATATTTTGGATTGCCCGTTTATGGTTATAAATGCAGATGATTTTTACGGCAGAGAGTCTTTTTCGG
Organism: uncultured Oscillospiraceae bacterium; assembly: GCA_900552605.1. Classification (GTDB taxonomy): domain Bacteria; phylum Bacillota; class Clostridia; order Oscillospirales; family Acutalibacteraceae; genus UMGS1532. Next base: position 5,198 of record USAR01000069.1, read on the forward strand.
TTTTGCACGATTTTCTTGTTAATATAGATAAAGATGCACAGCAAATGCAGTTTGCAATGGCAGGCTACAAGCTTGAAAATACACTTCCGAAAATCGGTACGGTCTCACGCGGTATTTGCGAAACCGACGAAAACGGTAACCTTAAATCAATTGAGGAGCTCACAAAAATCAGCTTCAGACATGGCGGCATTTGCTATACGGAAGATGACGAGTATTATTCGGAACTCAGTCCGAAAGCGGTTACTTCGCTTAACTGCTGGGCATTTGACAACAGAATTTTGGAGCAGTTAGGGTGGCGGTTCGCTGAGTTTTTGGATTATCACAACGGCGACGGCAACTTAAAATGCGAGTTTTTCTTACCGACTGTTGTAAACGACCTTATTAATGAGCGAGAGGCAACCGTTAAGGTGCTTACAACTCACGAAAAATGGTATGGCATGACATATAAAGAGGATAAGGAAACCGTTTCAAACGCTATTAACAAAATGGTAGAAGACGGAAAATATCCGCAAAAGCTTTGGAAATAGTAATAAGCTTTTCGGTGAACAGCGGCAAAAAGGACGGAGAAAACAAATATGGCAAAAATCGAAAACCTGAGAAATATTGCAATAATAGCTCACGTTGACCACGGGAAAACCACGCTTGTTGACGAAATGCTTAAGCAAAGCGGCACTTTTCGTGCAAACGAACAAGTTGCGGAGCGCGTTATGGACTCTAATGATCTCGAAAGAGAAAGAGGAATAACCATTCTTTCAAAAACCACAAGCGTTTGGTATCACGATATTAAAATAAACATCGTGGATACTCCCGGACACGCCGATTTCGGCGGCGAGGTTGAGCGCATACTGCAAATGGTTGACGGCGTTTTGCTGCTTGTTGACGCTTTTGAAGGCTGTATGCCGCAGACGAGATTTGTTCTTAAAAAGGCTTTGGCTCTTGGGAAAAGGCCTGTTGTAGTTATAAATAAAATCGACCGCCCTGCCGCACGTCCTGCCGAGGTTATAGACGAGGTTTTGGATTTGTTTATAGAGCTTGGAGCAGACGACGACCAGATTGAATTTCCCGTGGTTTATGCCTCGGGAAGAGACGGCTATGCTTCGTTGAGCGCCGATAAAAAAGGAACGGACCTTAAACCGCTTTTCGATACTATTATTGAAAATATACCTGCACCCGAAGGTGACCTCGACGGTCCGCTTCAACTGCTTTTTTCAAATATCGATTACGACGACTATGTAGGAAGAATAGGTGTCGGCAGAGTTATAAGAGGCAAGGCGCACGAGGGCGAAACAGTTGCACTGTGCCACAACGACGGCACACATTCGCGCGCAAAAATTGCGAAGCTTTACACATATTCAGGACTTAAAAGAGTCGAAACACAAACCGCAGGAGTCGGAGAGATCGTTTCGGTTTCCGGCATAACCGACCTCAATATAGGAGAAACTGTTTGCGATTCCGAGCATATTGAACCGCTGCCGTTCGTTAAGATCGATGAGCCTACACTTTCTATGAATTTTATGGTAAATAACTCTCCGTTTGCAGGTAAAGAGGGCAAGTTTGTAACTTCAAGAAACCTGCGAGAGCGACTTTTTAAAGAAGTTGAAACAAATGTCAGCTTAAAGGTTGAGGAAACAGACTCAGCCGATACTTTCAAGGTTTCCGGCAGAGGAGAGCTGCATCTTTCAATACTTATTGAAACAATGCGCCGTCAGGGATATGAATTTCAGGTGTCGCCGCCTGCCGTTATTTACAAGCGCGATGAGAACGGCAAGCTGCTTGAGCCTATCGAATTGCTTATGATTGAAGTGCCCGAGGAATATGTCGGCACGGTTATGGAAAGACTCGGTCCGAGAAAAGCTGAGCTTACAAATATGGGCACGCGTGACGGCGGTTCATCTCACCTTGAATTTTTAATCCCGGCTCGCGGACTTCTGGGATACCGTTCGCAGTTTTTAACCGATACAAACGGCAACGGAATTATGAACCACGTTTTCAACAGCTACGAGCCGTATAAAGGCGATATTGAGCACAGAAACACAGGCTCTATCGTTGCGCACGAAACAGGTGAAACAACAGGCTACGGTCTTTTCAATACCCAAAGCAGAGGCAGACTTTTTGTGGGTCCCGGTGTGCCGGTTTATGAAGGCATGATAGTGGGCGAAAATCCAAAAAATGAGGAT
>USAR01000070.1 GCA_900552605.1 uncultured Oscillospiraceae bacterium
TTTGGCAATTCCCAATGCAATGGTGCTCAGCTATTCGGTTATAACATCAGATCCGTCATTTTCGCACAGCGGTTCAATTGAAAATGTAACGGGTAATGCTCCGGTCGGCAGTGAGCTATACAAAAAGGTTTCACTTGAAAACCACGTTAACGGCAGCACACCGCCGGCATACATTTGGCATACCGCAAACGATGAATTAGTGCCTGTTAAAAACAGCTTGGCGTTCGCTGCTGCTCTTGCAGACCACGGAATTAAATATGAACTGCACGTTTTTCCAAACGGCTCGCACGGTCTTGCAACTTCAAGCTTTGCCACGCACGACGGCATTATGGATCCTGTTACCGCGCTTTCTCATAAATGGGTCAGTGAAGCCGCTGGTTTTTTAAATACTGTTTGGTTTGGAAATCCTATAGTATAATTACAATAATGAAAATTAAAAGGCGTATTGTTTATGATCACAAAGGAAATTCATTTAAAAGAGCTTTATCCTTTTTTGGCTGAGGGTGGCGAGGATGTCGATCCGGTACTTGAGGTTATGGTTCAAATCCAAGCTCTTGATGTAAAACGCCCGGCAGTTATTGTTTGCCCCGGCGGCGGTTATGCTATGCGTTGCTCGAGGGAGGCAGAACCGATTGCTCTCGAATATATGGCAGACGGAGCAAATGGCTTTGTGCTGCAATACTCGGTTTCGCCGGCAAGATATCCGCAGCAGCTTTTAGAGGTCGCAGCAGCAGTTGATTATATCTCGAAAAATGCCGATGAGCTGAATGTTGATCCCGAAAAAATTGCGATACTCGGGTTTTCCGCCGGCGGACACGTTGCGGCATCATATTGCACAATGTATAACCGTGAGGAAGTGCAAAAGCACATTAAGGCACGTCCTGTTAATGCCTCTATTCTTTGCTACGCCGTCATTTCGGCATTGGTACCGACTCACCGCGGTTCGTTTCAGTGTCTTAGCGGCTGCGAAGAACTAACAGACGAGCAAAAGGAATATTTTTCTTGCGAAAAGCATATACTGAAAGATACACCGCCTACATTTCTGTGGGCGGCGTCCGATGATACTTGCGTGCCTGTTTGCAATACATATGCGTATGCATATGCATTATCACAGCATAAGATTCCTGCCGAGGTTCATATTTATCCAACAGGAAACCATGGCATCGCAAGCTGCAAGTTCGGTACATGTGATAAGTATGATGAAAATCAGTATAAATACGATTCGCAGTGGACTAAGCTTTCAAGACGTTGGCTAAAAAGAGTTTTCAATTTCTAAATTGCGTTTAGCACACTAAACGGGAGCTTGCGTTGCAAATAACACACATAGCTCCCAAAGCAGTGCTTTTCAAAATATATAAAAACGGGGGCGTAAAGGTTTCGACAGGAGCGTTGAAAAAAGAGAAGCGAGTAGCGGTGCGGAACCGCTTTAAAATCCGCATTTTTAAAATTAACTGACAACAATAAAGTTGCACTTGCTGCTTAATTAAAGCAGCCGTCCGATTTTGAAGTACCGCGGTCAAATGAGGGCGTCGATTAGCGGTGAACGTGAAGCAGAGGAGCGTTCCGACCCTGCTCACGGCTTAGGAACTACCGTAGCTGCAAGCCTGACTATCGGCGTGCGGTGAGGGGAAGCTTAAAAGACAGTCTGCACTCGGAGAAGCCTTTTGGAGATACTTTTGGACGCGAGTTCGATTCTCGCCGCCTCCACCAGCAGCACAACCTGCAAATGTAGGTTGTGCTTTTGTTTTCAAAAGATAAATAGCGGCGAGAATCGAACAGGACAATCGCGCAAGCGATAAAAACAGTCCGGGGGACTGTTTTGGTGTCCGCGTGCGTGCCGTCGAGCGCGGAAGCGAGACGGGCGATCCGCCGCTTTCAAAAAAAAGAAACGACAATCATCGAGAGAGAATTGTCGTTTTAACGGGTTCATCAATATTGTGAACCAAATCAGATTATTTTTAGTTTTTTCTTTACTCAAAATTCTTTAAATTTTGTTTTTCTCACTTAAGTAAAGAAATTACACAGTTCAAAGAACAGGGCAGGAGAGAAGTGTTATTTACATTTCACCTTCAATGCCGTTGCGGTGCACGGTTAGTAAACTAATCAGCCATCGCTTCATTAACTTGCTTCTCACAGCTGCGCATAGCCTCAATTGTCTGCAGAAGCAGATCATCAAGCTCAATACCAAGCCTCTCTGTGCCTGTTTTAATAATATCGCGAGAGCAACCGGCGGCAAACTTTTTGTCTTTGAACTTCTTTTTTAGGCTTTTCAGTTCCATATCCATTACGCTTTTCGACGGACGCATAAGCGCGGCGGACCAAATAAGTCCCGTAAGCTCGTCGACGGCAAATAATACCTTTTCCATCTTGTGTTCCGGTTCAATATCACAGCAAATTCCGTAACCGTGTGAGCAAATTGACCTGATCATATCTTCACCTACACCGCCTTCGCGCAGCAACTCAGGTGCTTTTTGGCAGTGTTGCTCAGGGTATTCTTCAAAATCAATATCGTGCAGCAGTCCGACAATTGCCCAATAATCCGCTTCGTCTGAGAAACTGAGTTTTTCTGCGAAATAATGCATAACACCCTCAACAGTCAGAGCGTGCCTTATGTGAAAAGACTCCTTGTTGTGTTTTTTAAGCAGCTCAAGCGCTTTTTCTCTTGAAATGATACTTGTGTGCACTTTGAATTCCCCTTTCGGATTTTATCAATCAAATAATTCATTAGTTTAACTGTAACTATATGAATTCTATATAAAAATGTGTTATCGACGCAGCAGGGAAGAGGAAGTACTTAAAGGAGCACAGCAAACGGTAACGAATATTTTTATACATTTATTTTACCCGATTTGGTGCTGCCGAAATTCATATGTAAATCAGCATTACCACTTTGCTGCCGCAGTGTCTTATATGCTTTGCCGATCCTTACATATTACATTTTACCACAATCAGTTTTCTTTTCAAGCAAAAAAATCATATAACTGAAAATAAGCTCAAAAAAATACCGCTTTCGGGGTATTTATACTTGACAAAAACCACAATTTGGTATATGATATCAATTGTGCTTTTGAGTATTCGACAGTGTCTGTTACCTGAGGCTTTGGAGACTTTTCCAAAAAGGCAAAGAAACCCTGAGTCCCGAGTGGTTTTTAATCGCGAATTTTAGAATATATTGCAAAACAGCAACGACCACATAGTATCCCACAGATGCCGAAATCACAAAAAACTTAATAAATCCGGGTGTGGCGCAGCTGGGAGCGCGGGTGGTTTGGGACCATCAGGCCGCAGGTTCGATCCCTGTCACTCGGACCATATCGAGTATTCATAAAGGATTTGACTTTATGAATACTCGAATTATTAATTGATTAGGTGATATTACGGAGCAGTACGATATTGAATTGAGGCAGATCCCTTTTTATAAAAATCATCCGGAGCTTATCCCTTTTATAGGCACTCATTTTAATGAGTATTCAATTTTAATCGTTGGTGAAAGCCACTATATCGATCAAAATTCAGATAATATACGATATGACAACTCCTATTTCTTGAACTGTTGGTGGAATGGGACGCATGATGCAATTAAAAATGAACCGTTTTCCAGTTGGTATAACACGCGAGGCGTAGTAAATAATTACCTTGCTGGGAATCGCTCTAAAGGTCACTTGATATTCACAAATCTAGTAAAAGCATTTAGTGAATGTGTGCAGGGGCAAAAAATTGATTCAATCAATACCACAAACTCTCAATTGTTTCAATATTTTGCTTTATGAATTTCTTTCAAATGCCTTCATTGATAAACGGCGAAAAGTATTGGAAATCACTTTGCATTTCAGACCAAACCACCGCATTGCAACTATGGAGTATCTGCAAAGATAATTCTGCAAAAGTCTTGGATGCTGTCATAGATGTGCTTCATCCCATAGTTGTGATATTTTCCTCGGTATCTGCTTATCGGGCATATCAGGAATCGGATCACAACCGAAATTATAATTCCTTAATCGAATATGTACCTCACGCTGGGTGTAAATGGTGGAACCAGAAAATCAAAAAGTATGGAAACAAAAGCGGTAAAGAGTTGTTTATTGACATTCTCAAAAAGCACCTGAATAACGCTTTATAATTTTGTATGTGTTGGAGCAAACCTGTTCCAATTTTCTTTTCGTTATGATGTTTTCGGCTCAGGTAAATGTCGAATGAGGTGCCCTGAATCGAATGTGCGGATCGGCAAACAAATATGTGTGTCGGCTTTGGCTTTATTGCTTTACGAAATTCATTATGAATATCTGCACCAAAATTTTGACCGAAAGCAGAGTCTATTCCCCATTTTCGGTCATTTTTTATGCTTATTTAGGTGTTTTACCGCCGCTTTTGAAAAAATCGCATTTTTACGACCACATTATCAAATGTGGACTGAAAATTCCTTTTTCTTTGTTTACAGCGGCGCAAAATTTGAAAAGTCAAACGAGCAACCGCCACGGATTTTTCCGTGGCGGTGTTGTATCCGCCTTACGCTGTTCGTCCCGATTTAAGCCGTTCTTTCTCGGCGGCGATTTCCGCATTCTTTTGTTTAATCACCTCTGCAAGCCTTTCTTCGCATTCTTCTCTTGTGTCGGCGTAGATATTGAACTTTTTGCGTTTGCCGTTTGGCAATTTCGGAAAATAGCTGCCTTTCCATTTCTTTTCACTGATTCTAAATACGCATCCCGTTCCGGGGCGGCGTATCTTCGGCTGTTTCGGCTCAAATTTCGCTCTTACGGGCGTTTCCGGCGCTCGGTCGGGTGTTTGCCCGTCCCCACCCAAAGCGCCCTCATTTCTGCCGAACCCCCGTTCGATTTTGTCGGCGGCGGAGCGCTGCATATTGTCGGTGATATGGGTATATATGTTAAGCGTTGTTTCTGAGGAAATATGTCCTATGATCGTACTCAGCGTTTTTATATCCATACCGCCCGCCAGGGCGTTGGTGGCGAAGGTATGTCTGAGATCTTGAAAGCGGAGGTGCTTGCACTCGGCTCTTTCCAGAGTTCTTTCAAGTGCCGCCCGTACCGAGGACGGATGGCGGGGTGAATCCTCTTTTACAGGTGATGGGAACATCCACCGTGAATTTATCCGCTTTTTGTATTCCTCAAGGATTCTTACAATGTCCGGCGGAAGAATGACAGTACGGATTGAGGATTTTGTTTTTGGTGTACATATATAGGAGGCACATTTTACTACCGTTACCTGACGGCAGATATGCAATTCTCCTGTCTGCATATTGAGGTCATTCCATTGAAGTGCCGCAATCTCACCTCGGCGCATCCCTGTACATAATTTAAGTATAAACAGTTCAAAATACCCGTCCGCTTTTGCTTGTATAAAGAAAAAAACTTATATAGAGAATGAAGAAAAAACAGCATCTTCCTCTTTTGTATTGCCGGCAATATCAAAATAAGAAGGAGTGTAACTGCTGTTTTTTCTGTTATAAAAGTCCTTTGCATATGTATTTAGAGCTTAAATATCAAAATATGTAACAGTGACGCGCTTGCGAAGGCATTGTATATCGGAATACAAAAGTGTTTCTTTCTCTAAGAGAAGCGTAGCTGCTTTTTCAAGAAAGTCGCGGTTTTTGATAAGTATATCACGACATTTTAGTATGTATCTTTCAAGCTCTGCGCAAACAACCGCTTCGTTTCTTTCGTTAATGCTTTGGGAACATTCAGGAAAGTTTCTGTCAGATACATCTAAAAGAGAAAAACCTGATGTACTGTTAAGCGAAATGCTGGTTCTTATGTTTTCAGCGGCGCGTGAAATATCATTTTGACATCCCGAAGCGCACCTTTCACAATTATATAGCTCAACTGCAGCTTTGCCTGCAAGAGCAATCAAAGTGTCGTGCGGACGCCTAGTAATTTCAATACATGCGTGAACAAATCCACCGTTTGCATTGACGTCACACGACCGCATTGAAACAAGTCCTATACTGCCGGGCACAAGCGCTTCCGATACAACCAGATGTCCGGCTTCGTGAACGGCGATTTCCTTAAGTTCATCATTGGATCTTTTTGTGTAGTTATCCGGCGAGTCGTATTGTGTGCGAAGTACAGCCTTTACAAGATCATCCATTTCAATACTGTCTTTTCTCGCAAATGCTGCATATATTGCAGCTTCGTTCAAAACGGTTTCAAGCTCTGCACATGAATCATAGCAGATCATTTTAACAAGGTCGTCAAAATTAACGTTATCTGAAACTTTTTTATCTTTAATATATCTGAATGGTTGAAAAACTGTGAGCCGAGGATTAAGGACGAATTTATTAAAAACGAAATTAAACAATTTATGGGGGTAATAGAGGAAATGTGTAGAAGTGATACAGATCTAGGCATAATAAAGGATAACGTTTTCAGCAGTGAAAAAGCCAAAAATTCAGCATTGCAAATACTTAGGTTTAAAGATGAGATTCTTGAAGAATTCAGGAATGACTTTTTATTGAACAGAATTGATTATGGTGATAAGTTTAAATTGGTTTTTATCACAGATAATGACGAAAAGGAAGAGTACAAACATCTGATAGCAAAAGTCAAATCGACAATCAATGAAAAAACAGTAGCTTATATTTGTTATGAAACGAACTTATATATGTATGTTCCAAATCCTGATAATAGAGTAACCGAAACGAATTGGAAGGTAGCAGATGATGAAAAATATGGTTGGACATATCTTGAGTTCATAAAAAACAAGCATATAAACTTTAATAAGCTGTGGGAAAATACTGACCCAAAGTTTTGGGATAACACACGAAAAATTGTAATAGCCAATTATATAAAATAGTTTTATAAGGTAAAAATCGCCGGACTGACTGAGTCCGGCGATTTGTCTGGAATTTAATCCATAACGGGAATTGACCAACCGATATAATTTTCTTTTTGATATATGTTCGTGAAAAACTTTTTATTTGCTGTATTTTCTTTTTGCGTTTTGTAAGGAATTTTTTATGCTTTTTCGCAATGATTCAGGCTTTGTAATCTCAACATAGTTTAAATACTGCATTGCCCAATGCTCCATGGCGGTAGGACTTGCTTTAACTCCGATGAGTAATTTTTCATTGCTTATTTTTGAAATCTGTATTTCCTTACCAAACCAATCAATTATTTGGTCCATAATAGCTGCGCTTGCAATAAATTCAATCGGCTCGGGCTCGTCACTGTACATATAAGGCATCGATGACGATATTCTTTTATAATCAATTCCTTTTTCATATCCCGGAATACTGTAAAGT
>USAR01000071.1 GCA_900552605.1 uncultured Oscillospiraceae bacterium
GCATAAGCTTCCCAGCAGCCGCGTCTGCCGCAGGTGCACTCTTCGCCGTCAATACAGATAACGGTGTGACCGAGTTCACCGCCGGCATAGTTGCTGCCAAGCAGCATTTTACCGTTAATGATAGTGCCGCCGCCGACGCCTGTGCCGAGAGTAATTGCAACAAAATTTTTAGTTCCTTTACCGGCACCCGCAACCATTTCACCGAGAGCCGCAGCGTTTGCATCATTATCTATAAGAACTTTTTTTGAAAGCAACTCCTCAAGCATTGAGACGAGCGGAACGTTAGTAAAACCAAGATTGTTTGAAAACCCGATGACACCCGTTTCCGGATTAACCGAGCCCGGCGCACCTATACCGATTGAAGCGATATCGTCGATTTTAACACCGGCATCTTGAAGCGCCATGTCGACAGCAACCTTGATATCCTTTGCAATTTCACCTGCCGGACGCGGCGCTCTTGTTTTCACCTTGCCTCTGCCGACAATTTCATAATTTTCGTTAACCACACCGACAGCAATGTTTGTACCGCCCAAATCTATACCGACTCTGAACATATTAAATACTCTCCTTAATCTTCTTTATTATTGCCGCTTGTTTGAGGAATTTCCATTCCGAGCTTTTGAAGCAGCTCGGAAGCGGCATTATATCCCATCTTTTTCTGACGGTTGTTAATAGCCGCAACCTCAATAACCACCGCCAGGTTTCTGCCGGGTTTAACGGGAATTGTAACGGATACAATATCAAGCCCCAATATGTTAACGGTTTCCGATTCAAGCCCCATTCTGTCATAAACCTTTCCCGGTTCCCATGCTTCAAGGTTAATTACCATATCGATTTTTTCCGTCATTTTAATTGCGCCCATACCGAAAATGCGTCTTACATTAACGATACCTATGCCGCGCAGCTCAATAAAATGCCTTATGTTCTCCGGCGCAGAGCCGACAAGTGATTTTGAAGAAACCTTTTTAATTTCAACAGCGTCGTCCGCAATAAGACGGTGACCGCGCTTAACAAGCTCTATTGCCGTTTCACTTTTACCGATTCCGCTGTCACCCAAAATCAGCACGCCTTCACCGTAAACCTCAACCAAAACACCATGGCGCACAACGCGCGGTGCAAGCTGAACATTCAAATATGCAATAAGCGACGCCATAAACTGAGATGTTCCGTCCGAAGTGCGCAAAATGGGAACCGAGAATTCTTCAGCCGCTTTCAGCATTATTTCGGAAACAGGCAAGTCGCGCGTTACAATAACGACCGGCGGCTTGCTTGCAAAGAATCGGTGAATTATATCCTTGCATTCCTCATCGCTGTGATTATAAAGAAAGCTGTCTTCGCTTTTACCGATTATTTGTATGCGATTGTTATCGTAATATTCATAATATCCGCCGAACTGTATGCCGGGCTTATTTATTTCGTTGCAATTTATAAGCACATCCTCTGCCGGATGCGGAAGAAAAATTTCCTCCAAAGAAAATTCCTTTATTATTTTGCTTAAGGAAACGGAGTACTCCGCTTTCATTGCCGCACTTCCCTTCGTCTGTTTTAATTACAAAAACATTATACTATACTTTCACGAAAATTCCAAGTATTATAAAAAATTTTTAAATAATCATTGCAAAATTGCCGAGTTTTAATTATAATAATGTTTGAGTCTTAGTATTATGAATAAATAATACCTTACAAATACTTAAAAATACAGCGGCATTCAATATAGCAATATAGCTTTTATCGCCGCTTACCAAGGAGTTATGCTAAAATGAAATTAGGTATTGTAGGCTTGCCGAACGTCGGAAAATCAACACTTTTCAATGCCATTACGTCGGCAGGCGCACAGTCGGCAAACTATCCGTTTTGCACTATCGAGCCGAATGTCGGTATGGTATCGGTCCCCGACGAGCGTCTTGACAAGCTTGCCGAAATGTACGAGCCTGAAAAGTTTACCCCTGCAACAATCGAATTTGTTGATATTGCAGGTCTTGTTAAGGGCGCGTCAAAGGGCGAGGGTCTCGGCAACAAATTTTTGTCCCACATTCGCGAGGTCGACGACATTGTTCACGTTGACGGCTCAGTCGACCCATTGAGAGATATTGAAACCATCAATTTAGAGCTTATTTTTTCCGATATGGATATGGTTGAGCACCGCATTGAGCGTGTTTCAAAGCTGATGAAGGGCGACAAAAGCCTTGCCGGAGAAGTCGATTTTCTTAAAAGACTTTACGCTCACTTGGAATCGGGTAATCCCGCAAGAAGTATGGAAATGACAGACGACGAGAAAAATTGGTTAAAGGAAGTTGCTCTGCTTTCTTCAAAGCCCGTCATTTATGCTTGCAATATGAGCGAAGAGGAGTTCAGCGGCGGCTATGAAAACAACAAGTTTTACAAGCAGGTTGCCGAAGTAAGTCAAAAAGAAAACGCAGAATCATTACCGATTTGCGCAGAGCTTGAAGCACAGATCTCAGAGCTTGACGATGAAGAGAAAAAACTGTTCCTCTCTGAGCTCGGTTTAGAGCAATCCGGTCTTGAAAGACTAATCAAAAAGTGCTATTCCCTGCTCGGTCTTATTTCATACCTCACCGCAGGTAAGCCCGAAGTGCGTGCGTGGACTATTAAAAACGGCACTAAGGCGCCCCAAGCAGCAGGCAAAATTCACACCGATTTTGAGCGTGGATTTATCCGTGCCGAGGTTGTTTCTTTCGACGATCTTATGAAATGCGGCAGTATGACTGCGGCAAAGGAAAAAGGACTTGTGAGAAGTGAAGGCAAGGAATATGTTATGAAAGACGGCGACATTGTGCTGTTCCGCTTTAACGTCTGATAGATATAATTACATAAGAACAGCGGCTTGGTATATTTAACCATAGCCGCTGCTTTTGTTTTATTTATAAGCTGTTATGCTTTTTAAATTACCTTGGTGATACACCGAATCTGTTTTTGAAAACCGATGAAAAATATGCGGAATTGCAAAATCTAAGCAAATCGGATATTGCAAAATTAAAAATACTGTAACGCTTTAAAGATATTATATCTCTGCGCTTAATAAACGTCTTTTCTTGTCGCAATTTGCTTGACATATAATTATAACTGTGATATAATCGCGTTGTTTCGGAAATGGCGGTTCGGGCATACTTATCTATCTTATAAGCGTGCCCGAGCTTTTGTGCGTCTGCATAACATTTGCCGAAATAAAACCTTAAATTATACATTCAGAAAGGACGACGATTTATGAAAAACAGCGACGTAAACAAAAAGACCTCGTTTTGGGACAAAAAGTTTCATTATAAAGAAATGGGCTCAACCCTCAAAACAGAGATCATTGCAGGCTTAACAACATTCCTTGCAATGGCGTACATTCTTGTTGTTAACTCCGGAATGTTTGCAACACTTGGCACAGTATCGTTTGATGCAATGTATGTCACAACAGCGCTTTCGGCAATTATAGGAACAGTGCTTATAGGGCTGCTTTCAAACCTGCCGCTGGCACAGGCGCCCGGAATGGGACTTAATGCTTTTTTTGTGTATACAGTGTGTCTGACTCTCGGCTTTACCTATGCCAACGCGCTTGTATTTGTGCTTCTTGACGGATTGATTTTTGTACTGCTTACGGCAACCGGACTTAGAAGAATTGTTTTCGACGCAATTCCGCCCGTTGTTAAAGCAGCAATTCCTGCCGGAATCGGCTTATTCATTGCCTTTTTGGGATTGCAGGACGCAAAGCTTGTTATACCAAGCGAATCAACAGGTGTTACATTAGCGTCGTTTAATCTTTTAGGCAATGCAAATTGGGCATCGGTTATGCCGCTGTTGGTAGCGATATTTTCCCTTTTGCTTATCGCAATTCTTTATTATAAAAATGTTAAAGGCTCAATTCTCTGGGGAATACTAGGCGGAACAGGTCTTTACTACATTCTCGGTTTTACAGTAGACGGCTTCTATAAAGGCTTTGCGGAAAACTTCTCTTTCAACCCCTTAAAACCTTTTGCCGCATTTGCTTCAGAGTCATTTGGCAAGGTGTTCACCGAAGGTTTCGACTTTTCCACATACCTAAATGTGGAAGGTCACTCGGTTGGCGGACTTGTTATTCTTTTCATAACAACAGCGCTCGCATTTTGTATGGTTGATATGTTCGATACACTCGGAACGCTTTACGGCGCTTGCCGCAGCGGTAATCTGCTTGTTAAAAACGAAAAAGGCGAGCTTGAAGTTCCGAATATGAACAAAGCGATGATGGCAGACGCGATTGCTACATGCTCGGGCTCGGTTCTCGGTACGTCAACCGTAACAACTTTCGTTGAATCCTCAGCAGGTGTTGCAGCAGGCGGAAAAACAGGAATTACCTCGCTTGTTACATCGGCCGCTTTTGCGGCGGCTCTTTTCTTTGCACCGATTGCGAAACTGATTCCATCGTTTGCATACGGTGCAGCGCTGATTTATGTCGGTGTACTTATGATAGCCAGTGTAAAGGATATTGATTGGAATGATGTTTCGGTTGCAGTTCCGGCGTTCTTAACAATTGCTATGATGCCGTTTACTTATAACATTTCTTACGGTATTGCTTTCGGCCTGCTTTCTTTTGTAGCAATTAAAGCTTTTTCCGGCAAGATTAAAGAAATCCAAATCGGCACTTGGATTATTACTGCGTTGTTTATGGCAATGTTTTTCCTTACACACTGAGAAACAATAAACAATATGATAAAGCAAAAACCGTTAACGCCTTAATATAAGACATTAACGGTTTTTTGTTTTAAATTGAAAACATTTAAGAAACTTTTTGGTATTTCTTTACTCTCAACATTCTTACAGAGTTTGCAACAGCCATCATACAAACGCCGACATCTGCAAAAATCGCAACCCACATATTTGCAATTCCTATTGCGCAAAGCACCATAACCACTACCTTAACTAAAAGCGAAATAACAATGTTTGCCATGGCGCAAACTGTAGTTCTGCGGGCGATTTTAATTGCAGTAGGTATAGCTGTCAGTTCATCATTCATCAGCACAACATCTGATGCTTGAAGCGCGGCGTCGGTTCCTACAACACCCATTGAAATTCCAACGTTTGCACGCGCAAGAACGGGCACATCGTTAATACCGTCACCGACGAATGCAACCTTGCGATCTTTGCAAAGCTGTTCAACGACCTTAAGCTTATCCTCAGGCATAAGCTCAGCATTATAATCTGTAATCCCAAGCTCATCGGCAGCTGCTTTTGCAGATTCCTTTGAACCGCCCGTCAGCATAACTGTCTTTTTAACACCGAGTGTGTGCAGCTCCTTAATTGCGTCAATTACTCCGTTTTTCATAGTGTCGCCGATTATAATATAGCCGAGATACTCTCCGTCTTTTGCAATGTGCACACCGCCTACAACCTCATTAGCGTATATGTTCATAGAATTTAGCCAACGTGCCGTTCCGGCATAATATCTAACACCGTCAATCTCTGCGCTGACACCTTTCCCGGCAATACTTTGAGTGTTGGTGGTTTTATATTTTGTGCCGTTGCCTGCAGCTGCAATCGAAATACCGATCGGATGCGTTGACTCAGCCTCTATTGCCGCTGCGAGATCAAGCAGTTCATCAGAGGACATAACTTTGCTTACAGCAGATTTAACCGCAAATCGACCATCGGTCAGAGTACCGGTTTTATCAAAACATATCGTATCGATTTCCGCAAGCATTTCAAGAGAGCTGCTTCCCTTTGCAAGAATACCGCATTTGGAAGCGCCGCCCATTCCACAGAAAAAGGCAAGCGGAACAGAAACAACAAGAGCGCAGGGACAAGAAACCACCAAGAACATAAGACCACGGTGAAACCATTCGTTAAACGGCTGACCGAAAATAAGTGTCGGCACTGCAATAATTGCTACCGCAAGGCCTACAACGATAGGTGTATAAACTCTTGCAAACCTTGTAACAAAGCTCTCCTTGCGCGACTTTTTGGCATATGCCATCTCACCCATTGCAATAATTTTTGCAACAGCAGAATCCTTATACTCTGTTGTAACCCTTATTTTAAGCGTGCCGTCTTTTGCAATACAACCACCCGTTACCGTATCGCCGACAACAGCCGATTCCGGAATTGATTCGCCGAGAACGGCGGACACATCAATCGACGATGAACCCTCAATAACAACTCCGTCAAGAGGTATGCGCTCACCGGTTAGAACTTGTATAGTATCACCGACACGAACTTCATCGGGCGATACTTTTCTTGTTCCGTCCTCTGTTATAACAACAGCATAGTCGGGACGCAGATCCATAAGCGCTTTAAGCGACGTCCTTGAACGGTGAACAGCAATATCACTGAAAAGCTCGCCTATCTGATAAAGTATCATAACAGCGCCTGCTTCACCGTATTCACCAATACAAAGTGCGCCGATAGTTGCAATGCTCATCAGGAAGTTTTCATCCATAAATCTTCCACTTTTAATATTTGAAGCAGCCTTTATAATTACGTCGTAACCGGCAACAAAATATGCAGCAATAAAAATAAATACCTCAAATGGGATCTCTTTAAAAACGCCGGTAAAATGCATTACTTCACCAATGAGAAAAAGTACGGCGGCAACTATTATTCTGTAAAGTCTCTTCTTGGCTTTCTTAGTCACAGCGGAATCACCTCGCAGTCAGGCTCAACCTTTCTTACGGCCTCCGTTACTGCCGAAATTAAAGCATCTCCGAAATCATCAGCTTCAACAACCAGGCGTTGATTCATAAAATCGATTGAAGCACTTGATACACCGACGACCTTTTGAACCTTTTTTTCCGCCTTTGCAGCGCAAACAGCGCAATCCATCTCATCGAGTTTAAATACCTTTGTCATAATACATTCAAAACCTTTCTTAGGCAAGCAATAATAAAATTAAATTTAACGCCTTGCTTCCTATTCTTCAATGTGCTCAATGCCTTGTGCAAGGATTGTTTTAACGTGATCATCGGCGAGTGAATAGAAGACCGTTTTCCCTTCACGTCTGTATTTTATAAGCCTTGCTTGCTTAAGGACTCTAAGCTGATGTGAAACGGCGCTTTGCGTTATTCCAACAAGCTTTGTTATATCGCAAACACAAAGCTCTGCACTTGCGAGCACAAAAAGAATTTTAAGCCGAGTGGAATCGCCGAACATCTTGAAAAGATCGGCAACTGCGAAAAATTCATCGTCCGAAAGCATTTTTTCATTAACTTTTTCCAATACCCCCATGTGC
>USAR01000072.1 GCA_900552605.1 uncultured Oscillospiraceae bacterium
ATTTAATTTTTCTGTTATGTACGGCGGCAGCGGCATTTCCCCGACTCTGTCAAGCACTTCATAGAAATTGCCCTCAAAGCTGAAATCTATCATTCTGTTTCCGTCGTGCAAAACGTCGGTAACACGGCAGGAAAGCTCGTTTGAAAAAACAAATTCCGCGCCCGTTTTAGCCTTTTTGCCGGGACCTGCAATTGCCTCCCAAGCTGTTGCGGAATGTTGCCTCAGCAGCACAAATTCAACCACCGCACCTGTTTCCTTTTTTGTTCCGTAAATTCTTGCAGGCAGCACTCTCGTGTCATTAAGGATAAGGCAGTCGCCTTTATTTAAAAACTCAGGTAAATTAAAAAAGCGCTTATGCAAAAGAGCACCGCTTTGCCTGTTCATAATAAGCAAGCGCGATGAATCGCGCGGCGTAACGGGTGTTTGTGCAATAAGCTCCTTTGGCAGATCATAATTAAAATCGCTTTTCTTCATTGGGTAATTCCTCTAATCCATTGACTTTTTTCGGCATGAATGTTATATTATTATATCGGGTATTATTATAATCCAAAATTGTGCATTGTTCAACTCTTTTTTGTTTGGAGATGTTTATATTGACAAAAGTTTTACTTATCGGCTGCAACGGAAAAATGGGCGGTGTGGTCACCGAATGTGCTGAAAACTACGGCGATATTGAAATTGCGGCAGGCGTTGATGTGAGCTGTGAATCGCAGTACGGCTACCCTGTTTTTTCGGATATAAACGACGTTGATGTTGAGTCAGACGTCATTATTGATTTTTCAAATTCTGTCGTGACCGACAGAGTTCTTGAATATGCCGAAAGTCACAGCATACCCGTTGTTATGTGTACCACGGGTCTTAGCGAAAGACAGCTTGAAAAGATAAACGAAACTGCAAAAAAGGTTCCCGTTTTCAGTTCCTTCAATATGTCGCTCGGTGTTAATCTGCTGCTTGAATTGAGCAAAAAGGCGGCAAAAGCACTTGGTAACAGTTTTGATATTGAGATAATAGAGCAGCACCATAATCAAAAAATCGACGCACCCAGCGGCACAGCGTTTATGCTTGCAAATGCCGTTAACGAGGCTTTGGGCGGTGAGATGCAATATAAATACGACCGTCATTCCTCAAGAATCAAACGTGAGAAAAATGAAATCGGTATACATTCCGTTCGCGGCGGCACAATTGTCGGAGAGCACTCTGTAATATTTGCCGGAAATGATGAAATAATCACACTTTCTCATTCTGCACGCTCAAAGAGCATTTTCGCCGTCGGCGCTCTTAATGCCGCGAGATTTTTAAACGGCAAAGCGGCAGGGCTTTACAATATGCAGAACCTTATCGATTAAATTATACGGAGATTTTTTAAATGTCATATCACGCTAACCCATCAGAGTTTACCGCCGTTTTTGCGGTACCAACGGCGCTTACGGATAAATATATTCGCTTATCGGACGGCATACAGCTAAAGGTTTTACTATTGGCGCTAAGGCACAATCCGCTTTGCATTGTGCCTCAAGAGCTTGCAAATTCTCTTTCGCTTACGGTTGATGATGTAACCGATGCCCTTAACTATTGGGCCGATTGCGGTGTTTTAATTAACGACGGTAAGGTGCAGGACAAAGAGAAAATACTTACTGAAGATCCGGCTAAAGAGAATTTACCAATCAAAACCGAAGAAACAAAAACTCGCAAGATAATAAGAGCGGAAATAGTTAAACCGACGCGCGAAGAAGTGGCAAGACGCGGTGCTGAGTCTGCAGAAATAACCTTTATGCTCAGAGAAGCGCAAATGAAGCTCGGCAGACCGCTTAAAACAAGTGAAACCGCCACATTTGTTTGGCTTTACGACGACGAGGGACTTTCAGTGCCGATTATCTTGCAGCTTATAACCTTTGCCGTGGCAGAGGGCAAGTCCAACATCGGATTTATTGAACGCACGGCAATAAGCTGGATCAATGACGGTGTGCGCACAGTTTCGGACGCCGAGCAGAAAATTGCAATGCATCACGAAAAGAAAAGTGCCTGGTATGCTGTTGAACGTGCGCTCGGAATTGAGCACCGTATGCCGAGCGCAAAAGAAACAGAGCTTGCCTACACTTGGATGTGCAAATATAAATTTGATTCGGCAATTTTAAGAAGAGCGTATGACCTCTGTGTTGACACAACATCGAAGTTTTCGATGCCGTACATAAAAAAAATCCTTGATTCCTGGCATAAAAACGGCGTCAAAAAGGTTGAAGATATTGATACTCTCGGTGACAAAAAACAAGAAAAGAAATCCAAAAAAAGCGGCAGTATGGCAACATATGATATGGAGCTTTACAAAAGCCAACTTGAAAAGCTGCCGGAATAGGAGTATAATATGGGATTTTCAAGCGATATTTACAGCGAGGTTTTGGAAAACAAGCGCCGGCTGCGTCAACGCAACGAAGCGCTGAGTGACGCTAACCGCAAAAAGCTCTATGCCGAAAACCCAAGAATCAGGGAAATCGAAAACAAGCTTTTAAAAATCGGAATGGAAACAACGCTTGCGGTATTTTCGGGCAACAAGGAAAAGCTGGAAACACTGAAAATACAGTGCTTAAAGCTTAACGAAGAAAAGAAAAAGCTGCTTGCCGGCAGCAGTCTTAACGTGCCGTACGCTTGCAAAAAATGTCAGGATTCCGGCTTTTTCGAGGGTCACTATTGCGATTGCGTTAAGCGTGAAGCAAAAGCAATCCAATTTAAGCGTCTTTCTTCTGTCGCACCGTTTGAAGAGTGCAGATTCAGCACCTTCAGTCTTGATTATTACAGCACGGACTCAACAGACGGCAAAGTTTCGCCTAGGGTACGAATGGAGAAAAATCTTAACTATATAAAGCGGTTTGCAGAGAATTTTCCTACCGGAGAAAACCTTTTGCTTGTGGGAGGTGCCGGGCTCGGCAAGACTCACCTTTCAATTGCGGCTGCAAATGCGGTAATTGAGCGTGGTTTCGGCGTTTTTTACAGCAGTGCGGATTATCTTTTAACAAAGCTTGAGCGCGAGCGTTTCGGAAGAAGCGGCAATAATTATAAATATTACGACGCTATCGAAGAATGTGATCTGCTTGTGCTCGACGACCTCGGAACTGAATTTTTAAACCAATTCGGCAAGGCTGCGATATATGATATCATCAACACAAGAATCCTTGCAAAGAAACCCGTTATAATAAATACAAACCTCTTTATGGATGAGCTTGCCGAGCGTTATACTCCGAGAATTTCCTCGCGGCTTATCGGCAACTATACTTCCCTGTTGTTTGACGGCAGCGACATACGGCAGCAAAAGCTCAAGTAAACTGAATTCTAAATACATAAAAAACCTCTGCAAAGGCAACACACCTTTACAGAGGTTTTAACACTTTAATGAACACTAACCAAACAAAAAACAATATTCTCGTTAGAGGTTAATATAAAGCGGCTTATTCTGCCTCTTCTTTCATCTTAGCATAGCACTCGCTGCAATAAACAGGGCGATCGTCTCTCGGCACGAAAGGAACCTTTGCAACACCGCCGCAAGATGCGCAAACGGCCTCGTGATACTCTCTCGGAGCTCTGCCTGCGTTTTTGCGTGCGTCTCTGCAAGACTTGCAACGCTGAGGCTCGTTAACAAACCCCTTGGAGTCATAAAACTCCTGCTCACCTGCTGTGAACACAAACTCAGCTCCGCAATCCTTACATACCAGTGTCTTGTCTTCGAACATTTTTTGTACCTCTTTCGAAATGTTATTTTGCCCCCGGACGGACTCGCACCGACACCTTTGAAACAACGCTCTACTTTAAGCTACTTTGGGCATATTTTTGTCCTTTGATTATGTAGTGTATTAAGCTTAAACACCTTTTCCGACAGCGGCAGAAAGCCGACTGTATAATTAACCGCCGCAATTTTGTTTTTTAAGCTTTTTTCTTATTCTTTGCACGGCGTTATCAACAGATTTTGCCGAAACGCCGAGTTTTTTTGCAATTTCCTGATAACTCAAACCGCCGAGCAGTTCGGTTATAACCGAGTATTCAAGTGAGGACAATTGCTTTTTCAGCGTTTCGGAAAGCAGCGCATATTCATCGGCTCTAGCCAAAAGCTCCTCGGGATTATTGCTGTCTTCCGAGTATGTCTTCAGCTCATCATTGTATTCGCAAATAAGCTCTTCTGGAATCTTGCCTGTGCCGCACCTTGCTCTGACACAGGAAATAAGTCTTCGGTCGATACATATTCTTGCAAAGGTTGCAAAGGAAGCTTTTTCGCTTTTATACGACAAAACAGCGCCGTATACACCAAGCATTGCCTCCTGCTCTAAATCCTCTGCTTCGCAAAAGGTGTTGCAAAAACGGTTTGCGCGGCTTTTTGCCAATGCGCGATATCTGCCGAAAAGTGCAAGCAAAGCCTGCTCGTTTTCATCGGCAAGATAAATCGCCGCCAACTCTTCGTCGGTTAATTTTTCGGAATTGCTGTTACTTATTGCCATTGCTGCACCTTGCTTTATATGTTAATACTATCATATACTATAAAAAACCAAAAGTCAAGGGTTTATTGTTGAAATATAATAAAAATATTCGACAAAACGTCGTATTATTTTACCAATCTACTCAATTATTTCCAAACTCCATTTAAAATTTACAATTTTTAGTTCAATGCAATTGACATATTTTAAGAATAACGTTATATTATATATATTAGATAAAATTAAAGAGAGCAGAAATAAAAGTAAATGCGACGGAGGAAAACAATGGATACAGTATCACTTTATAACGAATGGCTTGAAAAGGCAATCGATGACGCCGATTTAAAAGCCGAGCTTTTGGGAATCAGCGGAAAAGCAGCGGAAATTGATGACCGTTTTTACAAGGAGCTTGAGTTTGGAACAGGAGGTTTGCGCGGCGTTATAGGAGCGGGAACAAACCGTATGAACATATACACCGTTGCAAAGGCAACACAAGGCTTTGCGGAATATATACTCTCTTCTTCTAAAAACCCGAGCGTTGCTATATCATACGACAGCAGGATCAAATCGGATCTGTTTGCAAAAACCGCTGCAAGAGTTTTTGCCGGCAACGGAATAAAGGTGTACATTTATAAAAAGCTTATGTCCACCCCTATGCTGTCCTTTGCCGTAAGAACGCTTAACTGCAGCGCAGGCGTTATGGTAACAGCCAGCCACAACCCAGCAAAATATAACGGATACAAAGCATACGGCGCGGACGGCTGCCAGCTTGACCTTGATGCAAGCCGCGCCGTGCTAGACATTATTAACCGTGTTGACGCATTTAAGAATGTTAAATATGCAGATTTTGACGAGTCTTTGAAAAACGGAGATATTTCATACATCAGCGATGATGTTATAAACAGCTTTTTAAACACTGTCAAAGCCGAATCGGTGCGCCCCGATGTGTGTAAAAAAGCGCAGCTAAAGATTATTTACACACCTCTTAACGGTACCGGCAACGAGCCTGTACGTGCCATTTTAAAAATGGTTGGCATAAATGACGTTACTGTTGTTCCCGAGCAGGAAAAGCCGGACGGTATGTTCCCAACCGCACCTTATCCCAACCCTGAAATCAGACAGGCTTTCGACTGTGCTTTAAAGCTCGCCGCAACTGTAAAGCCCGACATTCTGCTTGCCACCGATCCCGATTGCGATCGTGTAGGTATCGCCGTTAAAGACGGCGACGATTATCGGCTTATGACAGGAAATCAGGTTGGCGTTTTACTGCTTGATTATATTATAAACTCCCGTCGCGAAAACGGCACACTGCCCGAAAAACCTGCCGCGGTTAAAACCATTGTTACCACAACGCTCACTGATAAAATTGCAAAAGACGGCGGTTGTGAGGTTTTCAATGTGCTTACCGGATTTAAGTTTATCGGCGGTGTAATCACGGAGCTTGAAAAGAAAAATGAAGAAAACCGCTATATCTTCGGCTTTGAAGAAAGCTATGGTTACCTCTCCGGCTGTTATGTTCGCGATAAGGACGCCGTTGACGCGTCTATGCTCATTTGTGAAATGGCAAGTTACTATAAGCTGCAGGGTCTTTCACTGCTTGACGTTATGGAAGGCATTTACAGAAAATACGGTTTCTATTGCAACCTGCAAGTAAGCTTTACGTGTGAGGGTGAAAGCGGAATGGAGCGTATGCAAGGCATTATGAACACACTGCGTGAGCAGCCGCCCGTAAAGCTCGGCGGCAAAGATGTAACTGTTTTCAGCGATTACCTTGCAGGCACCCACAAGGATATGGCAAACTGCAAAACAACGGACACAAATCTGCCGCAATCCAATGTGCTTGCCTTTAGCCTTTCTGACGGTTCCTCGGTAACCGTTCGTCCCTCCGGAACAGAGCCGAAAATAAAGGTATATATCGAAGCTGTTTCAAAAGACAAAAACTCCGCCGAAAAGCACGCAGAGCTTTTGGTGGAGGAATTCAAAAAAGTTATTGGTTTTAACGACTGATTGTGAATCTGTAAATATATAATGTTTAACCGCATTGCGCAGTATTTTGCACAGTGCGGTTTTTCATATATGTTGGTAATCTCTGCACTGCCGTCGGTGGTTTTTTCATTGTAAAATCTTAATTGTCATCTAAATTTACTTTTTATAACCAATGCAAAAATGTTAATTTTTACCTTGTTTAAAAAGTACAGTGTACAAGCGAAATATGCAATTCAAATGCAAGATACAAAGTGATATAATTATTATGTAAATGATGGCAAGAGTGCAAAAAAATTATTCAATCGCTACTCAGAAATTATTGAAAATATCAACATAAAATATTCAATATTGAAAGCAGCAACAATAATTTAGAAAGGATACGGGAAATGTACTCAATAGTCGGACTTGTTTCAGAAAAGGAACGAATTGCAAACGGCAGCACCTTTTTCGGAAAAATCATAAATGTTCACAGCTGCGGTAAATATGAAAGTGATGCTGCCGAAAGCTTTGAAAGAAAAGCGAATTGGCGCGATGAAATGCTTATGTATCTTCTCGGCGGTGAGGTGTCAGTTTCCATAAACGGTAAAACTCACGTGGTATCCGTCGGTGATGTTGCAATATTGCCGGCAAGGACAGCATACAAGG
>USAR01000073.1 GCA_900552605.1 uncultured Oscillospiraceae bacterium
CGAAGTTAAACTCAATCTCTGTACCTGCCTCTTTAAAAGCATCAAGATATATGTAAAATGCCTTCATTTTTTCGGTGTCAAAATCGTAAATACCGTTTTCATAGTCCTCGCGAGTTGTGATAATCCAATCAAGCTGAAACCATATTCTTGCAACACTCGGACGAGTGTTTATAATCCGCCGACGAAGCAACTCCATGTGTACGCAATTAAAACCGTATTCAATTGATTGCTCCATCATATTTGTCGGAACACAGTTAACGCCGAAGCTTATAAAATCGTCTGTAAGCTTATGCTCGGTATCAATTTTAACGCTGCGTGTTTTGCTGTGTACACCAAGCTGATAGATGTTTCCGCTCGTTTTAAAGACAAAGGCGATATAATTCGCCGTAAGCGGTTTTTTTAGGGTTAATACTGCGCCGGTATTGCCGTTTTTATCAGGCACTTTCTCTTCAATTGAATAGGGAATTTCGTTTTCATCACTTAGTATATTTTCCGCTCTTTCAGAAGCGTAGAGTTTTATTCCGCCGATAACGTTTTTGTCCGCTGCAACTGAAAAACAGTTTATAGTATATGAACCGTTGAGGTCATAAGAAATCATTGCGTCGTTGTTTGCTGTAATCTTGCAGGTGTCATCAAAACAAGCATTATCGCAAAGAGTGGAGATGTCGCCGTTAATGCCCTCGGTTTTTGTTGCTGCAAAATGCTTTAATAGGTTGTAATCAAAATGTTTGTCACAGTATTCTCGTGAGAAAGTATAGTCGGTGCTGTAAAGACCGAGTGTGCAAATTCTTGCAATATCATCGGTTGGGTTTGCTTTGTTTATTTTAAGAGCAAAGAAACGAGCGCTGCCGTCTGCTTTAAAAATAAAGTCGCAACCGTGGCGTTCTTTATCGCCGTCAAATTCACCTTTTGCGATATTGTGAACAAACAAGTTTTCCTGATTAAGCAAAGTTTCTCTGTCATTTCCGAAATATATCTCAAAATCACATACCGCATAGTCGTTAAGCGAGTTATAATAAGACACTAACGCAACGGTATCAATTTTGCGCTCAACACCGAGATCGTAAACCAACATTGATTGATCCGATTCAATATCGATATGTCCTCTGTAAGGTTCATTTGTATAAGGATCACCGATTTTTAAAATAAACTCGTCGTCAAGCTTACCGAAACAGCGAATGATACCTGTTTTTTGAGATTTGTCGTCCCAAATCTCCGGTGTGATACCCCTTAACATATTGGCGTTACAGTAGTTTAAAAAATCGTCGCCTCTTGTGCTGATAACAGCTGTGCATTTCATAAATAACATCGTCCTTTCGGGCATTTTATTGCCGCGTTTATTGTTGTGTTCATTATACATTGATATATTGGTTAGTCAATGGATTATTTTTAGATTTTACGACTGATTTCATAGTTTTTGCGGGTTTTGGTTTATAGGTTTTGTGCATCATTCTGTTATGTTGGATTTGCTTTGTTTTTTTAGTGCAAAGAAACGAGCGCTGCCGTCTGCCTCAAGAATAAAATCGCAGCCGTGACGTGTCCATTTACCGTCAAATTCATTCTTTGCAATATTGTGCACAAACAAATTTTCATGGTTAAGTAATGTTTCTCTGTCATTCCCGAAATATATTTCAAAATCACTTACGGCATAATCGTTTTGCGCATTGTAATAAGAAATTACAGCAACGGTTTCGATTTTACATTCAGTGCCGAGGTCATAAAACAGCATAGAGCGAGAGTACTCTATATCAATGTGACCCCTGTGCGGGTCCGTTGTAAAAGGCTCGCAAACCTTTGCAACAAGCTTGTCGTCGAGTACGCCGCAGCATCGTATGAGCCCACTTGCAGGGGCTTTGCCGTTTCATATTTCCGGTGTGATATTTCTTAGCATATTTGCTCCGCAGTAATTTAAAAATTCGTCGCCTTTCGGGTTGATAACAGATGTGCATTTCATTATGAATAACGTCCTTTCGGGCAGCATTTTGCCGCACTTTTTTGTTCGTTACAATTATACACAAGTGAAATAACTTTTCAATTGATTATTTAGCTAATATTAAATTGTTATTTTTGTAGATATTGCTAAGGCGCAAGTTTTATGATTACTAAGCGATTTTTACGGCAAAACAGCTCTTGTTCGTTACCTGAAAACCTTATAATACCGCAATATTGCAGCACTTTACGGATGGTGTTTCAAAAAAGCTTTGCTGTCGAAAAAAAGCTTCGAGCTCTTAAACAAAAAATTCTTTATCAGATTTTTTGATAAAAATTGTGCAGTTCAAAGCACTAATAAGCAAAAAATAAAACTTTTGTCGTTTAGTTTGTCCGGCTCGAGATAAACACTTGTCATACAGTCTGTTTTTCTCTCATAGTATATACAAATAAAATTGTTTTGATGGGAGCAGATGTGAAATGGATATCAATGTAACAAGACAAGCGGTTTGTATAAACGAAGTCATATTTGACCAATCGGCAGAGCAGGCAATTGATACTGACTTTTCTTTGCCGGATTATTGCCCGGATATTGTGCGCCTTTTAAAATGCAGAATAATGCCGAGACTTGCTTCGAAAAACCTTGCAGGCGACACACTTACGGTTGACGGAGCTGCGGTTGCAACGCTTATTTATGCCGACGAAAACAATAAGATACGAAGTTATGAGCATGAAGTGCCTTTCCAAAAGGCGATAACCGTAGGCAGTATCGAAACCTACAAAAACATATCGGTTAATGTTAATTGCGATTATATGAACAGTCGGGCGATCACTTCAAGAAGAGTAGAGCTGCACGGCGTCTTATCGCTTAAAACGAAGATTTTCGGTACTGTAAGCACAGATATTTTAACGGATATTGATTGCGACGGAGTGCAGATAAAAAGCGGCAGTTGTCCTGCAACTAACCCAATAGGTTTTGCTGAAAAGACTGTGGTAATTGAGGAAGAGCTTGAACTCGGAAGAGGAGGTTCTGCAATCAGGTCGGTTATAAGAAGCGATGCAAGAGCAGTGATAGATGAATCGAAAATTATGGGTGGCAAGGCTGTTATTAAGGGCGATATAATTGTCAATGCGCTTTATTGCACAGAAGAGGACACGGTGGGTCTTTACGAAAACAGCGTGCCTTTTCATCAAATGGTGGATATCGACGTGCAGGGAGATGACTGTGTGTGCAATGCGGATGCCGATATTATGGATTGCAGCTTAAAACCGAGAACTAATCTTTCAGGTGAAGCAAAGAGCTTTGCGCTTGAGTGTAAGCTTTGTTTTTCCGTTACGGCGAGCTGTGAGAACGATATTCCTGTTTTATATGATGCTTTCGGAACGCAGCAAAATGTTGAACTTGAAACCGCAACGCTGAATTTTAAAAAACTCAGCGAACGCGTTAACGAAAGACATCTTTGCAAAAAAACACTTGAATTTTCGGAAAAATCATTCGGAACGGTTATTGACCTGTGGTGTGAAAACAAGGTAGGGCAGGTTAAGGTTACCGACGGCACACTGAGCGTTGGCGGAACATCAACAATATGCTTGCTGTGCTGTGATGCCGACGGCGTGCCGCAATACTACGAGCGCGGTGTTGATTTTGAATACCGCAAAGAATTGGACACTGATTGCTGCGGAATGACAGCTGATGCTTCAATTGAAACGGTATCTTCGGCATACACGATTCTCGGTAACGACAGATTGGAAGCGAGAATCGAGCTTTCGATAAATGCCGCTGTATATTCTGTGAGGACGAAGAGGGTTATAACCGGTGTAAATGTAACCGACAGCAATGATGAAACAAAAAAAAGAGCACCGATTATGGTATATTACGCTCATTCCGGAGAGGAGCTTTGGGATATTGCAAAGCGGTATAAAGCCTGTTGCTGCGACATAATGTCGGCAAACGGACTTGACTGTGAGGAGCTTGATGATAACAAAATGCTTATAATTCCGTAATAAAATAAAAGCCGTTGCGACGCAGCAAGAGCGCTGTGTTGCAACGACTTTTAGTTTGTATTTTTAAATTCTTTCTTAATTGCTTCTTAGTGCTCACGCTGATTTTTTGAAAACAGGCAGCCGCAGTAGCTTTGCCGGTAAAGGTTATGTTGCTTTGAAAGTTCAATTGAGCGGAGATATCCGTTTTGCTTTTTGAAATCGGAAAAAAGATAGTCAACGCCGTAAGTTTCTGCAATTTCCTTGCCGATCTCATTAAGCACGGCGGCGTTTTTGTGCGGACTGATTGAAAGCGTAGTGCAAAAATAATCGTAACCGCCGCTCTTTGCGGTTTTTGCCGTTTTCTCAAGACGCAGACGGTAGCATTTGAAGCAACGCTCACCGCCTTCGGGCAGCGTTTCAAGACCTTTTGAAATTTCAAAAAAACGCTGTGGCTCATAGTTGCCGTTTAAAATATTGATATTCCGTAAATTCGGCATTTCTTTTGTTAAACGTTCAAGCTCGGATAATCGAAAATCGTACTCGCTTTTTTGAGTAATGTTGGGGTTATAAAAGAAAAGTGTTACAGAAAATACTTGATAGATTTTTTCCAAAACAGCAGAAGAACAGGGTGCACAGCAAGCGTGCAGAAGTAAACGCGGCTTTTTGCCGGACACCTTAATTTGCTCTATTGTTTTTAAAAATTCATTAAAATATTCATTAGTTTTCAAAAATATCACCGCTGCCGTAATACTTCTTAATAAACTCTTCCGAAACCGCAATGAAATCTTTAATGTATTTATTTGCTGCATTTTGCGGTTTAAAAGCAATTCCCAATGTGCGGTAAGCCTCGGGCTCGAGAGGAAGAGCTTTAATTTGTTTAAAATCGCCCGTTTGCATAACAAGCTCCGATAAGATGCTGAGTCCCAAGCCGCATCCTACCATCGAGACTATAACCGAGTCCTCAACAGACGATGATTTGATAATGGGTTTTACATTGTAAGCGTCCAAAAACCTTAATATATCACGGGCAAATCCGTAGGACGGCATTAAAAATTCCTTGCCGGTAAACTCTGTTATCGGGAACGGTCCTTCGGCGTCATAATCGTTCGGCAAAATTGCAAGCAGCGGGTCGTTTCTTAAATCACGCCACATAATGTCTTCATCAGGGTGGCGGCTTCTTGAGCCAAAGCCGATATCGATTTCGCCGGTGCGTATAGCCCTGCGCATACCTGCAACCGTGTAATCGCGAAATTCAAGGTTAACATTAGGGTGCAAGGCACGGAAGCTTTTTGTTATTTCCGGCAGCCAAATCAGCGCGATGCTTGTATATGAGCCGATAATAAGTGTCTTTTTTGAATTGACGTCGATTTGCCTTACCGCCTGTTCAAATTCGCGGTATTTTTCAACAAGCTGCCTGACTGTGGGAATTAGCTGCTCGCCCTCATCTGTTAAGTGTATACCTTTGCTGTCGCGTACCATGACGTGAAAGCCAAGCTCCTTTTCCACGCTGTTCATCATATGCGTTATGCCTGATTGAGTGTAGTTAAGCTGTTTTGCCGCTTTTGAAAGACTGCCGAGCTGTGCCGCGGTGAGAAAACAATCAAGTTTTTTTATTTCCACACATTATTCCCCTTGTGATATAATCAATTTTCAACATTATTATAAACGAAAACAGCTTGCTTTGCAAGATATTGTTTTAACGCAGATTAAACATGATCTGCGTTAAAACAATATCTCAATGAGGAAAGCTTGCACAAAAATAAGCTGCTTGAAAGATTATTAGTGCTGTTTATATATATTGATTTCTGTTTGCGCGTCACCGATTTTTTTGCCGAACAGCCCTTCCTGCGGCTTATCCCGCGCGCAGGGCTGTCTTGCAGGGGCTGTAGAAGATGCGTCAACGCATAAGTTGACGCTCACAAACGATGAAGAGCTCCGGTTTTGATTTTTGTACCGAATTTACGCCTATTCTAATATTTGACATAAGCCTCAATTCGTGATATATTTTACATCATAGGATTTTGTGGCTTTTGCTGTCGATTGGGGGCATTGATATGGCAAAGAAACAACGACTGAAGCTCGGCAAAAAGCAGATCGTTGCAGCGCTTGGATTTTTGTTGCTTATAGCTTTTTCCGTGCTGGTTTATTTTACTGTGGGCAAACAGATGATAAGCTTTGTTACCGATGCGCCGAAGTTTCGTGAGTGGGTAGACGGCCACGGTATTTTGGGAAGGCTTGCGTTTCTTGGAATGATGATTTTCCAAATGCTTGTGGCAATAATTCCCGGTGAGCCGTTGGAGCTTGGTGCCGGCTATGCCTTCGGCGCAATTGAGGGAACGCTGCTTTGTCTTATAGGAGCGGTTCTCGGAGGGTGTTTATTGTTTTTTCTTTCGAGAAAGCTCGGGCAGCCGTTTGTCGAACTTTTCTTTCCGAAGGAGAAATTGGAAAGCATAAAGTTTTTAAAAAGCTCGCCAAAGCGCGACGTATTGTTTTTCATTATATTTGTAATTCCGGGCACCCCTAAGGATTTATTGTCATATTTTGTCGGTCTTACCGATATGTCGTTTAAAAAGTGGCTGCTTATAAGCTTTGTGGGAAGAATACCGTCGATAGTAACATCAACCATAAGCGGAAACGAGCTTGGAAAACAAAGCTACATAACGGCGATAATCGCATTTGCCGTAACGGCTGTAATAAGCGTTGCGGGAATTATAGTTTACAAAAAAATATGCGATAAGCATGAAAAAAAAGCCGCAGGCGAAGAAATATCAAAGAAAAACGGAGAATAGATACTATGTTATTGCTTGGCAACGATTGGGATAATATTCTTGCTGAAGAATTTAAAAAGCCTTACTATTTGATTTTGCGGGAATATCTTAAAGCAGAATACACAAAACAGACGATATATCCTAGTATGAATAACATTTTTAATGCGCTTAAATATACTTCCTTTAATGATACCAAGGTGGTTATAATCGGGCAAGACCCTTATCACGGCGAGGGTCAGGCGCACGGTCTTTGCTTCTCCGTTCAAAAAGGCGTTGAGCCGCCCCCGTCGCTTAAAAATATTTTTAAAGAGCTTCACGACGATGTAGGTTTTGAGATTCCGCGAAACGGCTGTCTGACTTCTTGGGCAGAGCAGGGCGTG
>USAR01000074.1 GCA_900552605.1 uncultured Oscillospiraceae bacterium
TGACGGGGGTCAAGCTCGTCACGAAAAAAAAACGAAGTAGGGTGAATTATGAATATAGTTGTTGTCGGCTGCGGTAAAATAGGAACAGCCATTCTATCAAGTCTTGTTGCGGAAGGACACGACGTTGTGGCAATTGATTCAAGCTCTTCGGCGCTCTCGCTTGTAACGGATATTTTCGATGTTATGGGCGTTTGCGGCAACGGTGCTGATTGCGATACTTTGAGCGAGGCAGGTATTGAAAGCACCGATATTTTTGTGGCTGTAACAGGTTCGGATGAGCTCAATATGCTCAGCTGCTTAATTGCCAAAAGAATGGGTGCTAAGCACACCGTGGCAAGAATACGCAATCCCGAATATAACGACCGCAGCTTAGGCTTTCTTAAAAAACAGCTGGAGCTTTCCATTTCCGTTAACCCGGAGCTGCTTGCGGCGCAAGAGCTTTTTAATATTTTAAAATTTCCGAGTGCCGTTAAAATAGAGCCGTTTGCCGGCAGGAACTTTGAGATGATAGAGCTTATTTTAAAGCCGGGCTCACCGCTTGACGGAATGCAGCTTATAGAGCTGCGCGAAAAATACAAGGAAAAGTTTCTTGTGTGCGCCGTGCAGCGCGGTGACGCGGTTTATATCCCGGACGGCAGCTTTGTTATCAAAAGCGGAGATAAGCTCGGCATAACCGCTTCCCCTGCCGATATGCACAAATTCCTGCGCTCGATAGGCGTTTTGCAAAAACAGGCGCGCAACGTTATGATATTGGGCGCAAGCCGCACGACATATTATCTTGCAAAGCTGCTTTCAAACATCGGCACAAATGTTAAGATTTTGGATCGCGATGAAAACCGATGCCGACTGTTCAGCGAGGCGCTGCCGAAAACCGTGGTAATTCACGGAGACGGCGCACAGCAGGAGCTGCTGCTTGAAGAGGGCATACGCTCAACCGATGCATTTGTTTCGCTTACAGGTATGGACGAGGAAAACATACTTATTTCGATTTTTGCATCGTCGCAGGACGTACCGAAGGTAATTTCAAAGGTAAACCGCAACGAGCTTGCGACAATGGCACAGAAGCTGGGACTCGACTGCATTGTTTCACCGCACAAAATCATTTCGAACATTGTTGTGCGATATGCAAGAGCGCTGCAAAACTCAATGGGCAGCAATGTTGAAACGCTGTATAAGCTTATGGACGGTCAGGCTGAAGCATTGGAGTTTAACGTAAGACCCGAGTCAAGACTTGTTAACATTCCTCTTAAAAACCTGAAGCTTAAAAAGAATATTCTTATTGCGGGAATTATAAGAGAAAGAAAATCAATAATCCCGACGGGTGACGATGTTATTCTGCCGGGCGACCATGTGGTTGTGCTTGCTGCTAACAGACGTTTGCAGGACCTTTCCGATATTTTGATGTAAGCTGCCGTGTGTCGGTTTCTTGGCAAGCAAGACTGTTAATTTTCGCTGTTTTTCACAGATAGCTTTTCGTTTGCACGCCGCAGATGGGGCTGTTCAGCAGTGGCTTTCGGCGACTTAATAGTCAAATTCCGATTATTGTCACTTGCGTTTTCTCGCGAAAATTTAACATGTCACATACAGTCCGTAAGTAATATAGGAGAAGATTAAAGAATGAACCGAAGAATGATAATCGCCGTTGTGGGGCGCATTGTAAGAATTGAAGCGGTGCTTTTGCTTTTGCCGGCAATAGTTGCCGCAATTTATCGTGAAAGCAGTTTTTCGGCCTTTATAATAACCGCGGCGGCTGCGGCTTTGGGCGGCACTGCAATGATATTGCTTGCGCATCCCAGCAACGACGATATTTTTGCAAAGGAAGGCTTTGTTATAACGGCGCTTTCATGGATAGCACTTTCGGCAGTTGGTGCGCTGCCGTTTGTTATAAGCGGCGAGATACCGAACTACATTGACGCTTTTTTTGAAACCGTTTCAGGTTTTACCACAACGGGTTCTTCAATTTTAACCGACGTTGAAGCGCTGAGTCACGGTATACTTTTTTGGCGCAGCTTTACACATTGGATAGGCGGAATGGGTATCCTTGTTTTAATGGCGGCGATTCTTCCCTCAACCACGGGCAGAACGATGCACATTTTAAAAGCGGAAATGCCCGGACCCATTATCGGCAAGCTTGTGCCGAGAGTGCGCGATACCGCAAAGCTTTTGTATATACTCTATCTTGCGCTTACCGCTTTTGAGGTTGTATTCCTGCTTTTCGGCGGAATGTCGCTGTTTGAAAGTCTTGTGCACGCTTTCGGCACGGCAGGCACGGGCGGCTTTACAATTAAATCCGACGGACTTGCAGGCTACAACCACTATTTGCAATGGGTAATAATCGTGTTTATGCTGCTTTTCGGCGTTAACTTCAACCTTTATTATCTGCTGCTGATTCGCCGATTTAAGGCGGCGCTTAAAAGCGGAGAGCTGTGGTGCTATATCGGCATTGCGCTTGCAAGCACTGCGGTTATAACTCTCAATATTTTGCCTATGTGCCAAGGCTTCGGCGACGCACTGCGGCTTTCGGGATTTCAGGTGGCGTCGATAGTCACCACCACGGGCTATTCCACCGCAAACTTTGATATGTGGCCGCAGCTTTCAAAAACCGTGCTGTTTTTGCTTATGTTTATGGGCGGCTGCGCAGGCTCGACCGCGGGAGGATTTAAGGTGTCGCGAGTTATGCTGCTTATAAAATCCATTCGCAGAGAGTTTAAAAAAATGCTGCATCCGCGCTCTGTAGGGGCGGTTAGATTTGAGGGCAAAAAGCTCGACGACAGAACGCTGCACAGCGTTAACAACTATCTTGCAATATATGCCGCGTGTCTTGTTGTCGTGGTGCTGCTTTTGGGCTTTGAGCCGCTCGGATTTGAAACGAATGTAACGGCGGCGGTAACGTGCTTTAACAACGTCGGACCCGGTTTTGCCGCAATCGGTCCTATGGAAAATTTTTCCTGCTATTCTGAATTTTCAAAGGTTCTGCTTTCGGTTGCAATGCTTATGGGCAGGCTTGAAATATACCCGATCCTGTTCCTGTTTTCTCCTTCTGTCTGGAGCAGACGGTAGCTACAGGTAAAGCAGACACTGAGCGCACATCGGCGTTTAAAATCTTAATTTAATACTCATTAAAAAACCGGCAGCGACAAAAGCTTCAAAATGTAAAAATTTTGCAGTTTTTGTTGCTGCCCTATTTTTTGGTTTTAATTTTAAAAAAACTGCACAGAATATAATTATCAAACGTTCGGGAGGTGAATCTCTAATGGAAAACTCAGGTGTTAAATGTGATGTTTGCGAGTGCATCCACAACTGCTGCTCTAACAAGTGCAAGCTGGATACAATCGAGGTTACTCATATGAAAACAGGTGCGGACTCCGTATCTACTCCTCACTTTTGCAAAAGCTATCAGAGCAAATAATTCGTTTTAGGTTTTTAATTATAAAGCAATCAGGTCGCATCGTGGCAACAGCTGCGGTGCGACATATTTTTATTCTAAATAAATCGTATTTTCGTATATTTTAAGTGATATAATTTTCGACGCCGACTCTAATCGGCAGTGCGCCTGCCGTAAGTTGAAGTTTTGAAACATTATCGTAATTATAAAAAAACAGCCTTCTTAATTACGGCTTTTTGCCGAATGAATTATGAAAGCTGTTTTTGTCTTTACGTTGTTAAAAAGATATTTAACCGCCCGTTTTCGGCGGCAGGTAGTTTTCAAAAATAGTGGTAATGCCGTGCTCTGTAAGCTCGGAGTCGGTTTTTTCGTCGGTAACCGTCCACGCAAGCATCGTTTCTTTAAATAGCTTTTTCATAATCCGCGGTGCGATGTTTTTATCTATATAGCCGTGCTCATAGGCAACAAAGTGCGGTTTTGCAAGAAAGTTAAAAACAAGGTTTTTAAGCAAAAACACAATCGGCCTCGGCATTGGCAATTCATTGGCGGCAAGCTGACCTCGTGCGATTTTCGGACGGTGTATTCTAAGCCACAGCAGCACTCTCGGGTCGAAAGACTCTGCTATAAATGTGCCTGAATAACCTTTAAGCAATGAGAATGTTTCTTTACAAAGCTTTTTGTAACGCATACCGTCCGGTTTCAACTCAATAAGCAGCGGCACTTTTCCGTCAATGGCTTTTAGCGCGCTTTTAAGAGTCGGCGGCGCTTCACCGTTCGCAAGCTTTAAAGAAGCAAATTGCTTTGCGGTTATTTTTGATATTTTGTGCTCTTCGTTTGTTGTTCTTTTTGTGTTGCCGTCATGCATAATAACGGGAACATCATCTGCTGTCAGCTGTACGTCCAGCTCAATTCCGACGCCTGCTTTTACAGCATTTAAAAACGCAGACAAGCTGTTTTCGGGAATGCTGTCACCGTGCAGACCGCGGTGAGCAAACCGTGTAACGCCGAGCTTTTTGAGAGTTTTGTTTTGCTTTAAAGCCGGGGTGATTGCCAACAGATAAAGCAACACGAGCGCCGCGACCGCTGCCGCAATATAAAGAAAAACCATTTTATTTCAAACCGCCTTTTTAATCTCTTATGTTTTCATTTAGATTATAACTCTTATTTTGCTGTTTTGCAACGGTGCGGCAAGTTAACATTAGCTTGTATGTGTTGAAGCTTGGCACTTTTAGTATGGCAAAAGCCAAAGACGCAGCTGCAAACGAACATGTTCGTCTTGCATTTTCATTCTTTCTCTGCGCGCGGGCGACGTTCAAGCGGTGAGGGAAGAAAGGAAAATCGTGTGCGGCATTACAGAAACAAACAATTTTTAAGCCGCTTAAAATCAGTTTTAAAATGCAAAAGACGAAAATATGTGCCTTTTTCGGGAAAAATTTAAAAAAATCTCTTGACTAATTGAATTTAAGGGTTTATACTTGTAAAATACACTAAGTATGGGTTAATCTGCGATAATAGGCGAATTTGCCCGTTGGGCGGTGTTTTTATCACGCCTTGCCAAGAGTCTCAAAAAGGCTGCAATTTTGTTTGCTCGGCAGCTTCGGCGGCTGCCGTTTGACATGGCCAACGGGATATTGCGCGCTTTTGGCAGTTTTTAAGGAAAAATGCCGCGGCAGATGTATTATGTGTGACGGAAGCTCTACTTCCGTCGGTTTAAACAACGAAGGAGTGATCAATGTTTATGGCGTCTACGGTACAGGTCAAGCCGGTCAAGCTGGGAAACAATGAGAGAATGACCTTCTCAAAAATCAATGAGGTTATCAAAATGCCTAACCTTGTTGAAATTCAAAAGGATTCATATCAGTGGTTTCTCGACAAAGGACTGGCGGAAGTATTCCGTGATATGTCATCAATAACCGATTATACGGGAAATCTGGTGCTTAACTTTATAAGCTACCGTTTGGATGACAAGCCGAAGTACACGGTTAAAGAGTGCAAGGAAAGAGATACTACCTATGCATCTCCTTTGCGTGTGCGCGCCCAGCTCCTTAATAAGGAAACAGGCGAAATCAAAGAGAATGAGGTCTTTATGGGCGATTTTCCGCTTATGACCGAATCGGGAACCTTCGTTATAAACGGCGCAGAGCGTGTTGTCGTATCGCAGCTTGTTCGTTCACCGGGAGTTTATTACGATTTGGAGATCGATAAAACAGGTAAAAAGCTCTATAACGCAACGGTTATCCCTAACCGCGGCGCTTGGCTTGAATACGGCACAGAGCAGAGCGACAGCTTTATTGTTCGTATCGATAAAAACAGAAAGCTGCTTATAACCACGTTTATCCGTGCGCTTGATTTTGCCTGCCAAAAATATCATCTCGGCTTTTCAACCAAGACGAATGCCGATATCATAGAGCTGCTCGGCGAGGATATGCGCTTGCAGTTAACTCTTGATAAGGACACTATATTTAATGTTGACGACGCGCTTATTGAAATTTACAGAAAGCTGCGTCCCGGCGAGCCTGCCACGGTTGAGGGCGCTATGTCGCACCTTAACAACCTGCTCTTCGACGAAAGGCATTACGATCTTTCAAAGGTCGGCAGATATAAGTACAATAAAAAGCTTTCCGCTGTTAATCGCCTTGTGGGCAAGACGCTTTCACGTCCTGCTTTTAACACCGTAACGGGCGAGGTTATTGCAGACGAGGGAACCCGTGTTACAAAACAGCTGGCACAGGAGTTCGAAAATCAGGGCATTTCCGAGTTCTTTATAAACGTGCTTGATAACGAGGGCGAGCAGCACGAGGTCAAGGTTCTTACCAACGGTATGACAGAGCTTTCACAGCATGTTTCAAAGAAGGTTTACGAAGCCGTTGAGGATATTATTTACGATAAGGTTTCGTTCCGCGTTTTGCAGTATCTTAAGGATTGCTGCGATAATGACGACGACCTTATTGAAGCAATAAAGATAAATATGTCGCCCGAAACGCCTGCCGAAGACGAGCTTAAGAGCCGCGGTATGCTTATTTCAAACTACATCACTCCCGACGATATCTTTGCTTCGGTTAACTACCTTATCACACTTAACTATGAGAATGTAGGTAATGTCGACGATATCGACCATCTCGGCAACCGTCGTATTCGCTGCGTCGGCGAGCTGCTGCAAAACCAATTCCGCATCGGTTTTGCAAGAATGGAAAGAGTTATTCGTGAAAAGATGACCTTGCAGTCGCAGGATCTCGACACAATGACTCCGCAATCGCTTATAAACAACCGTCCCGTAACGGCTGCAATAAAAGAGTTCTTCGGTTCGTCGCCGCTTTCGCAGTTTATGGATCAGACAAACCCGTTGAGCGAGCTTACTCATAAACGCCGTTTGTCGGCTCTCGGCCCCGGTGGTCTTTCAAGAGACCGTGCGGGATTTGAGGTTCGTGACGTTCACTACAGCCACTACGGACGTATGTGTCCTATCGAAACGCCGGAAGGCCCTAACATCGGACTTATTTCATACCTTGCAACATTTGCAAAGATAAACAAATACGGCTTTATCGAG
>USAR01000075.1 GCA_900552605.1 uncultured Oscillospiraceae bacterium
CCCGGGGGCGATGAAAAGCTGCTTGCGAAAATTGTTTTACAAGCAGCTTTCAAGCCGTTGTTTCTTTAAGATTTTGCTTTGTGTTGCCAGCGTGCCGAAAAACGGTTGCGCCGGGGCGCGGCGACGCTCGACGGTGAGGAAGAAAAAGATGAATCTTCAAAAAGCTTTGCAACGGTAACGCCGAATCTCACGGATATAAACGCGGTGGATGCGGCAGTCCGT
The DNA here is from genome assembly GCA_900552605.1 of uncultured Oscillospiraceae bacterium. Taxonomy (GTDB): domain Bacteria; phylum Bacillota; class Clostridia; order Oscillospirales; family Acutalibacteraceae; genus UMGS1532. The sequence goes on from USAR01000075.1 coordinate 223, forward strand.
CTGCGTTTATATTACCATTTGTTGCCATACCGACAGTTGGCATTTTGATAAACTGCCGCAGCTTTCGGCGATAATGTTTTTTAATCTCTGCCAATCGCCGCGCGCTCGGCACGGCAGCGTTCCGCCGCGCGCCGTCGCACTGCGGCTGACTTAGGCTTTCCCAACAGCCGCTAAAGAAGCAGTGCAGCCCCTGCCGCGCGCTTGGCACGGCAGCATTCCGCTGCGCGCCGTCGCACAGCGGCTAAAACAAAAATCCCGCCCCAAGAGTTTTCTGTCAGCACTCTTAAGACGGGATATTCTCTTTGTTAATTACTATATTGCTGAAAACCTCGGCGCAATCAACCCTTGTAATGCACGGCCTCGTGCGCCGCTTTTTTAAGACTCATCAGTTCATAAAAGCTGATTCCGTCAACGCTGTAAGGATTTTCAAGAATACTTTTTCCGGAGAGTGTTTCATACCACACCGCACCCAAAAGGTACTGCCCGTGAGTTTCGCTTGCGTGAAAGCCGTCATCTTTTCTGCAAAGGCTTTTACCGCCGTTGTCAACGTCAAAAATGTCCGTTTGCCGCGCTTTTTGGAAAGCCGTACCACTCGGTATCACTCTGAAACCGTATCTTTTTGAAATTTCCTTATATGTTTTGTGTATTTCATCATACATTTTTTCTTGGTCACAGTTGTAAAGCTTAAAGCCGTCGTGCTCGGTCGTTTTTTCATAGCTCCATGTTTCGTGCAGCAAAATTTCCGCATTCGGCTGCATTTTGCGAATGTAGTCAACAAGCTTTTTGAGGTACGGTTCAAAGCTCTCGGGCTTTCCGCCTAGTTGGCTTACCTGCTGAAGCGTAATTATATCCCAATCGTCACTTTTTAAGGCGTGGCTCATCTTGTGGTTAAGCAGAGTAACCTTGCCGCCGTTGCTTCTTATTTCGTAAGCATATTCAGGCTTGTCGTTTTCCATATTGCCGCAGTGCTTTTCAAGCGAGCAGCCGCCTATGACAAGGTTTCCAAGCACAAAATTTTCTTTTCCCGCCGCCGCCATACGTTCAAGGTATGCCATTGCGTTTTGACTGAAGCTGTTGCCGATTGCCAGAATCTTCATTTTTTAACACTCCTAAAAAAGGCAGGCGCATTTTAAAACCCCAAAAATGTGCCTGCCGAATTACCGACTGCAAAATGAATTATTTAGCGTAATTGATAGCGCGGTTTTCACGGATTACGTTAACCTTGATTTGACCGGGATATTCAAGCTCGTCCTCAATGCGCTTAACAATATCGTGTGAAAGCAGCACCATTTGGTCGTCACTTACAACCTCAGGCTTAACGAGAATGCGAATCTCGCGGCCTGCCTGAACGGCATAGGAGCTGTCGACGCCGTTGAACGAATTTGCAATTTCCTCAAGCTTTTCAAGACGTTTAATGTAGTTTTCAATATTCTCGCGGCGAGCGCCGGGGCGTGCCGCCGAGATTGCGTCGGCTGCTTGTACAAGGCAGGCAATAACGGTTTTTGCTTCAATTTCGCCGTGGTGAGCGTGTATTGCGTGAATAACCGCTTCGCTTTCTTTGTATTTTTTGGCGGCCTCAACACCGAGTTGAATGTGCGAGCCTTCCTGCTCGTGGTCAATGGCCTTGCCTATGTCGTGCAAAAGACCTGCACGTCTTGCAAGCATAACGTCCTCGCCGAGCTCTGCTGCCATAATTCCGGTAAGGTGACAGACTTCAAGAGAGTGGTTAAGCACATTTTGACCGTAGCTTGTGCGGTAATGCAGCCTTCCTATAAGCTTAACAAGCTCCGGGTGCAGGTTATGTATACCTGCGTCAAGCACTGCGCGTTCACCCTCTTGCTTGATAACGCGGTCAATCTCGGCGCGTGCCTTGTTAACCGTTTCCTCGATGCGGGCTGGGTGGATTCTGCCGTCAATGATAAGCTTTTCCAAAGCGACCCTTGCAATTTCTCTGCGCACGGGGTCAAAGCAGGAAAGAGTAATGGCCTCGGGTGTGTCGTCGATAATAAGGTCTGCGCCGGTTGCCGTTTCAAAGGTGCGGATATTTCTGCCCTCGCGGCCGATTATGCGACCTTTCATTTCGTCGCTCGGAAGGTTTACAACGGAAACGGTTGCTTCCGATGAATGGTCGGCGGCGCAGCGCTGAATCGCGTGTGAGATAAGCTCGCGTGCAAGCTTATCGGAATCCTCTTTTGTCTGCTGCTCAAATTCCTTAATGCGAATTGCCTTTTCGTGAGTAAGCTCGCCGTCAAGATCGGCAAGAAGACGTGCCTTTGCCTGCTCTGCCGTGAAACCGGATATTCTTTCAAGCAGGTCAAATTGGCTTTTCTTCATCTGCTCAACCTCTTCAAGGCGGTCGTCAATCTCTTTAGAGCGTTTTTGCAGTTTTTCTTCTTTTGCTTCAAGGTTGTCTGTTTTGCGGTCGAGATTTTCTTCTTTTTGCTGAATTCTGCGTTCCTGACGCTGAATTTCATTTCTGCGCTCGCGGATCTCTTTGTCGGCTTCCGCGCGGATCTGCTGAGCTTCTTCTTTTGCTTCAATTCGAGATTCTTTTTTCAAAGCCTCAGCCTCGTTTATGGCTGCGCTTTTCATACGGTTTGCTTCCTTTTCGGCAGAGCCGATAGCAGCTTCCGCCACGCGCTTGCGGTGCGAAACGCCTAAAAGAAAGCCGATTATCGCCGTAACCGCAGCAGCGGCAACGGTGAGGATAACCGTCGTCAATAATGAAACTGTTGTGTCCATACGACACCTCCTATATAAATAACCGCTGTTCTAAGTAGGTAAAAAACCGACCTGTAAATTTTAAGGGCCGCGTGTTCGCCCTGATACATTAAAAGCTGCTTTGCCGCGATACGGCAGCCGTTTTTAAAAAGCATTTTCGGCATTGCTTTTCGGTTTTTGGGACTTTATTGTTCAGTCCTGCTGCCGTCGCAGTTCAAATTTAGCCAAGATATCACATCTATTTTAATACTATATATGTAATATGTCAAGCAAAACAACACGATATATCGTTTAAAGTACATTTAAAGCTACACAAGTGTTGCAATGTTTTAAGAAATGTAGTATTATAACTATGTTATTTTAAAACATTCAAACGGTAAACGGAGGTACACCGATTATGCAGAAATATGCCGAGCTTTCGCAAGAACAGCTTGAAAATGAGTTTGAGCTTGTGAAGGCAAGATACGATGAATTTTGTTTAAGAGATTTAAGCCTTAATATGGCTCGCGGTAACCCGAGTGTTAAGCAGATGGACTTAAGCGAGGAGGCTTTCAGCAAGGTGGGTCCGCAGTGCGGTTACCTTAACGAGTCGGGCATTGATTGCCGCAATTACGGCGGACTTGACGGACTGCCCGAGCTTAAAGTGCTTTTTGCCGATATGATGGACGTTGAACCGAGCCAGGTAATAGTCGGCGGCAACTCATCGCTCAATATGATGTTCGATACCGTTTCACAGTTTATGACTCACGGCTCTTACGACGGCGGAACACCGTGGTTAAAGCAGGGCGAGATCAAGTTTTTGTGCCCCGTGCCGGGATATGACAGGCACTTTAAGATATGCGAGTATTTCGGAATAAAGATGATAAATATTCCGATGAATTCCGACGGACCCGATATGGACGAAATCGAACGCCGAATCAAGGACCCTGCCGTTAAGGGTATGTGGTGCGTTCCTAAATATTCAAACCCCACAGGCGTTATTTACAGCGACGAAATAATCCGCCGCATTGCAAAAATGAAGCCTGCGTCAAAGGATTTTCGCGTGCTGTGGGATAACGCATACTGTGTGCATCACTTAACGGAAAATGAATATAACATCTTAAATCTGCTCGGCGAGTGCGAGAAATACGGCAATGCGGAAATGGCAATTAAATTTGCTTCCACTTCCAAAATAACCTTCCCCGGCGCCGGTGTTGCGGCGGTTGCCGCAAGCGCCAAAAACGTGGCTTTTCTCAAAAAGCGTATGAGTTTTCAAACAATAGGACCGGATAAGCTCAACCAGCTGCGCCACGCGAGAATGTTCCGCAATATTGACGATATCCGCGCTCATATGCGCAAGCATGCCGCAATTTTGCGACCGAAATTCGAAACGGTGCTGCGTCGTTTACAAAAGGAGCTTACAGGTCTTGATATAGCAACTTGGACAGAGCCAAAGGGCGGCTATTTCATCAGCCTTGATGTTGAAAATGGCTGCGCAAAGCGTGTTGTGGGACTTTGCCACGACGCAGGAGTTACGCTGACAGGCGCCGGCGCAACATTCCCATACGGTCTTGACCCCAAGGACAGCAATATAAGGATCGCGCCTAGCTTCCCCACTGTCAACGAGCTTGACGCCGCAAGTGAACTGCTGTGCATTGCGGTTAAATATGCCGTTTTGGAAAAGCTTTTGAGCAAAACAGAGTAAAAACGGGAAAAATTTGTTGACTTTCACAAAAATAAAGGGTATAATTGTTTAGTATTCTATGGGCATTTACCGCAAACTGCGGCGAATGCTCTGCATATTAGTTTTGGAGGCACAGCCAATGAAAAGAAAAGGCAAAGTAAAGTTTTTCGTCGTTCTTGCCCTGTTGGTTGCATTTATTTATGCGGCGTTCTTCGGCGTTTCGGTGAGTAACTATTACGGCGACAAGGAAACCTTTCATTTCGGGATAAAGGGCGCGTCGGATATCCGTTGGGGCATTGATATCAGCGGCGGCGTTGAGGCGGTTTTTGCTCCCGACATAAAGGACAAAAAGATTACAAAGGCGAATATGGACGCGGCAAAGGAAATTATCGAGACGCGTCTTGTTAACAAAAACATCACCGACTACGAGGTTTTTGTTGATTATGACAAGCACCAAGTAGTTGTCCGTTTTCCGCAGTCATCGGAAGCCGACGAGCAGTTTGACGCTCAAGAGGTTGTTAACGAGCTCGGCGAGACCGCTCAGCTTAAATTTTGCAAAAACCAAGATACATCAAACACCATCTTAACCGGCAACGATGTTCAGCATGCGGAAGCGGGCTATATCGACGGCACAGGCTATGTTGTTAATTTAACTCTTAAATCGTCGGGTGTTTCAAAGTTTTCAGCCGCCACAAAAGAGCTTGCGGCATCAAAGGGTACTATCTCAATTTGGATGGACGAAACAATGGTTTCAAACCCGACGGTAAACACACAGATTACAGATAAAAACTGTTACATAGAAGGTATGGAAAGCAGCGAGGCAGCAACCGAGCTTGCCAATAAGATAAATGCCGGTTCTTTGCCTTTCGCTCTTACAACAGATAACGAGATGCTGCAGATCATCACACCTACCCTCGGCAACGAGGCGTTGCAGGTTATGCTTGTTGCGGCAGTTATCGCGTTTACTCTTATCTGCCTTATTATGATTATCCGTTATCGTATGTGCGGCATTATCGCCTGCATCACCTTGCTCGGTCAGGCGGCAGGTATGGTTGCGTGTGTTTCAGGCTTCTTTGATTCTTGGAACTCCTTTACAATGACCGTTCCCGGTATTGCCGGTATGATTCTTTCAATCGGTATGGGTGTTGACGCAAACGTTATCACATCAGAGCGTATTCGCGAGGAATTTGCAAACGGTATGACGATTGACGGCGCAATCTCGCGCGGTTTCCAGAACGCAAGCAGCTCTATTATCGACGGCAACGTTACAAATGTCTTGGTAGCTATCGTCCTTATGGGCGCGTTCGGCACAACAGAGGGCTTCTTCTATAAGCTCTTCTCTTGGGTTTTGCGCTACTTCAGCACCTCAATCACAGGCGCTATTTATTCATTCGGCTACACCCTGTTAGTGGGCGTTATTGTAAACTTCATTATGGCTGTGTTCGCTTCAAGAGTTTTGCTTACAGGCATTTCTCAATTCAAGCCGTTCCGCAAGCCCTGGTTATACGGAGGTGCCAAGAATGAAAAAGTTTAATATTCATTTTGTTGAAAACCTTAAAAAGTATCTTATCGTTTCCGGTTGCGCTATTCTTATCGGTATAATCGGACTGTGCGTTTTCGGCATTGACCTTGATATCAATTTCACGGGCGGCAGCCGCTTTACCTACACCTATGAGGGAGACCTTAACCTCGACGAGGTAAAAAAGGTGGCAGACAAAACTCTCGGTGTTTCAACAACGGTTACCGGCTCTGCAAGCGCAGTTGACGCAGGTTCTTCAAAGGTTGTTATCTCCTTCGGTAAGGCTATAACCGCAAAGGATATTGAAAAATCAGCGAATTCTTCAAAGGCTGATTCAAGCGAGGCGGCTTCCTCGGCAACTTCGTCTGCCGCAACGGCTTCGGGCAGCACGGAATCTTCTTCAAGCTCAAAAGACGGTATTCACACAACGCTTGAAAAAGCATTGCAGGAAAATTTTTCAAAGAACAAGATAGCTTTTGCCGAGTCTAACGTTATCGAGGCGACCACCGCAAAAGGCTTCTATCAAAAGAGCCTTATTGCCGTTGTCCTTTCGGGATTGCTTGTTATCGTTTACGTCGGTATCCGCTTCCGCAAGATAGGCGGTGTTTCGGCGGCGGTATTCTCATTTGTCTCGCTTATTCACGACGTGCTGATTGCGTTCTTTGCCTGCGTTTTGTTCAGACTGCCGATCGATAGCAACTTCAT
>USAR01000076.1 GCA_900552605.1 uncultured Oscillospiraceae bacterium
AAGGATGTTTTATAATGAATATGGAAGAATTGCTTGACAAATTGGACGAAATGCTTGACAAAGGCATTAAGATTCCGGGCAAAAAGTCTGTTGTTGATGTTGAGGGTCTGCGTGCCGTTGTTGACGACATTCGCCTTAATATGCCCACAGAAATCAAGCAAGCCCGTGGCATTGTTGCCGATCGCGCACAAATAATTACCGATGCAAAAAGCGAAGCGGACACCATTATCCACAATGCGGAAACAAGAGCACAGGCCCTTTGCGCACAAGAAGAAATCACACGTATGGCGCAGCAAAAAGCAAGCGAGATCATTGCGTCTGCACAATCAAGAAGCAAAGAGATGCGCAAGGCTGCGCAGGATTTTGTTGACGATATTATGCGTCGTTCCGACGAAAGTCTCACAGCCACTCTTACCGAGGTTCGCCGCACAAGAGCCGCTCTTAAACAGCAGATCCCGCCTGTTTCAAAAGAAACAGAGCAATAATTCACCAATCAGTTTGTTTAATACTACCGCCGTTTGCCGAAAGCACCACTATAATGCTTTCGGCAAACGTTTTAAAGGAGCAAAACCATTAATTATGATTGAATATAAAAAGCGCATCTGGGTGGAGATCAATTTAGATGCAATCGAACATAACCTTAAAGCCATAAAAAGTGTTTGCAAGACTGCCGAAGTTATAGCGGTCATCAAAGCTGACGGCTATGGGCACGGCGCAGTTGAGCTTGGTCTGTTTCTGCAAAGCGAGGGTGTTAAGTTCTTTGCCGTTTCAAGTCTCAGAGAAGCTGTTGAGCTGCGCCGCGGAGGCATTAAGTGCAAAATACTCGTGCTCGGTTACACTTCACCCGTTGAGGCTCAGACGCTTAGCGACGAAAATATAAGTCAGGCTGTTTCGTCATACGATTACGCAAAAGCTCTTTCCGATCACCTTACAATCGGCAGCGCGATTAACATTCACATAAAGCTTAACACGGGAATGAACCGTATCGGCTTCAACTGCTGCCACGGCGACCCGTCAAAGGATATTGAAAGGTCATTAACCCTTGAAGGGCTGCGTTTTGAGGGCCTGTTTACTCACTTCGCGGTTGCCGACCTTGACGGCGACCCCACAGGTGAATATACAGAAAAGCAATATGAAAGATATATTCTCGTCAGCAAAAAGCTTGAAAACGATGGTTTTTCGCCGATAATGCGCCATTGCTGCAACTCGGCTGCAACTCTTTTAAATCCCGAAAAACAGCTCGACGCAGTGCGTCCCGGCATTATACTTTACGGCCTTACACCGGCGGTTGGACTAAAGCTTCCTGTAACGCTAAAGCCTGCAATGACTTTTAAAGCCGTTGTTTCAATGCTTCACGAAGCGCAAATCGGTGACGGTGTAAGCTACGGTCTTACATACCACGCAACAAATAATAGAATGCTTGCAACAATAACCGCAGGCTATGCAGACGGTTTCCCACGCTTTCTTTCAAATAAAGGAAAGGTATTGATAGGCGGTGTACCCTGTCCCATTGTCGGAAAGGTCTGTATGGACCAAACAGTTGTCGATGTTACCGATGTTAAAAATATAAAAGAGGGCGACGAGGCTGTGCTTTTCGGCGAGCAATGCGGTGAAATATTACCTGTCGAAGAAATTGCTGCTATCGGAAATACCGTAAATTATGAGATTGTGTGCGGCATTTCAAGAAGAGTTCCGCGTTACTATTTTAAAGAAGGAAAGCAAGTAACCGTCCACGATTATCTTATTCAGGAGGATTAAACAATGCTTTACGAACGCTGTCACGAGGATTCAGCGCGACTGCACATTGGGTGTGAAAAGCCACGTTCCGATATTATTCCTTTTTCAAGCGCAAAATCTGCGCTGCTTGGGGAAAAAGATACCTCTGACAGAATGTTTTGTCTTACAGAAAGCGCATGGAAATTCAAACTGTTTGAAAGCTACGATTCTGTGCCCGATATGCTTATGTATTATGATGCCGATGTTTCTTCTTGGGATGAAGTGCACCTGCCGCATTGCTGGCAGCTCGAGGGTTACTGTGCGCCGCAGTTTAAAAATCACGGCAAAACAATGCCGCTTGATGTGCCGTTTGTTGACAGCGCTAATCCAACGGGCGTTTATGTTCGTGAATTTGAGCTTGGAAAAGACACAGATAACTTTCAAAAATACCTTATATTCAAAGGCGTGTCCTCTTGCCTTTATCTTTATGTTAACGGTGAGTTTGCAGGATATACGCAAGGCTCTTTCAACACATCGGAGTTCTGTATTTCAGAGTATGTTAAGCCCGGTATTAACAGAATAACAGCGGTGGTTTTGAAAAACAGCTTCGGCAGCTATTTGGAATTGCGGCAGGAATATGAAATGTCGGGAATATTCCGCGATGTGTTTCTTTCTTTTCGCGAAAACGAACACATTGAAGATGTTGAAATAAACACGGCAAGGCTTCAAAACGGTGGTGCAAGAATTACCGCAACGCTCTTTGGAAAGACAACGGAAAATTCGTTTGTAACACTTTTTGACCCGGAGGGATTAAAGCTCGACGCAGCAATACCTATGGCGGACGGCACTGTGAGATTTAATATAGATAAGCCACTGCTTTGGAGTGCGGAAACGCCTGCGCTTTACACTGTGCTTGTTGAGTGTCAAAATGAGTTTTTTGCCTTTAAAACCGGCATCAGAACTGTTGCCGAAAACGAAGAAGGCGTGTTTATAAACGGCGTAAAGACGCGGCTTTGCGGTGTTTTTTATAATGAATTTGACAGCGCGCTCGGCAATGTTTGCAACACGCAAAGAATTGAAAATGACCTGCGGCTTATGAAAAGCTGCAATATAAATACAATCGCTTTGGAAAAACCGGCAAGCAGCACTTTGCTTTTCCTTTGTAATAAGCTTGGAATTTATGTTATTGAAAGCCCCGACATTGACTGCGGAGTATTTAACAATATAAAGAGTACCGACAATGCCGATGTTATATCCGGAAGAGAATACGAAGCAGCGTTTATAGACAGAGCAATGCGCACTGCAGAATTACACAAAAACAATACCTGCATTATTGCTTGGCGATTTACAGGCAATAAAAGTGCACAAAATATGCAGTCTGCTGCTGAGTGGACAAGCACTCGCGACCGATCGCGCTTTATTATTTTCGGAGGTGCAGCGGAAAAGGAAATTGAAAATTTTCCCGATTTTTGTGACTTAGGTCTTAAAATCGGAGGCAATTCATTTGATAACAGATACATCTTCCCTTTCGACCTTGACGCCACTCTTTCGAAAAGCGATTTTTCTCCGTCGTTAAAACTTTTAAACGGTGAGCCGTCACAAAAGCTAAAGGAGCTTAAGTATAAATATCAGCCTGTTGAAATGGAATATACTAACGGTGAACTGACCGTTAAAAACCGATACGACTTTTTATATTTATCAAGACTTGACGGTGAATATGAGATAATGAAATACGGTGTTTGCATTGAAAAAGGAAAGCTTCCCGCACTTTGTCTTGCACCGCACAAAGAAATAAAAACAAAAATTACTATAAACACTCCGCTTAAAGGAATTATGCATTTGCGCGTTTCATATAAGGCTGCTCTTAACGGAGATGCAATACCGCACGGCACCGAACTTGCAGCGGCACAGTTTTTGCTTTGTAACGACCCCGAATTCACAAATGAGCCTTCAGCCGCAAGACCCAAGGCTTTTAATGAAAAAACAAGGCTTACTGTAAAATCGGGCGCTGTAACATACACATTTTCAAAGCTTACCGGCAAGCTGGTGTCGCTGACAAATGACGAAGCAGAGCTTTTGACTGAGCCTATGCAACTTTACTTACCCTGCAAATCCTCATCGTTTAAGCACAGCACAAGAGCATGGGATTTTCGCTATGATTTTGAATCAAAATGCGTGGCTGTCAAATATTCATTTTCTCTTTGTGCACGCGGAGAAACGCCTGCCGCAGAGGGCAAATGTATTTTCAGAATTTTTCCGAACGGTGTATGCAAGCTAAGCATTACAGCTTACGAAAAAAATGATGAATCAAAGCCTGTCAGTGTCGGCATACGACTTTGTGCAGACAGGTTTTTTGAAAAATCACAGTATCTCGGCAACCGTGATTCAAGCAATGTTGAAAGCGTGCGCCTTAACATTATGTCAGTGCAAGACGGCCTTGAGCAAAAGGCTCTTCCCACAGTTCTTAACTATTGCAAAAATGTGCTTTATGCCGCGGTTTTAAATAATGATGACTTTGGAATTGCAGTAAGTAATTTTGAAGGTTTTAACTACTCCTGCTGCAATTACAAAGCGGAGACGCTTGAAAACTGCGACCATATTTTCGACCTCCCTGCAGCACGCGAAACAGTTTTATGCTTTTTTAAAAATGCAGCCGAAAACGCAGAAAGCAGTTTTACAATAAAGCTTAAAAAACCTGATGATAAGCTGCTTGACTGCATGCTTAGAATGATTTAGTAATTTTTAATTATTATAAGCTTTTTAATATATAATTTGCAATATTTTAATGCCTTTTCTTTTTAAGTATTTTCATCTTGATTATTTTTAAAGTATATGCTACAATTATTAAAAAGAGCGTGTTTAATTAAAATAACTGTGTATTAGCACAACTTACAAAGCGGTGATTAAATGAAAAAATTTAATATCGGCTGTTGCAGAGAGTGTCTTAACACTCTTTACGGCTTAAAGCTTGAGCCGAGAAACTGCGTTTACGAAATGTATCCGGGTATTTGCAGTAACTGCGGTATGCCGAGAAATGTTGTTACAAGGCTTAAAAAAGGCGCAAGAGTTGCTGTTGCATTTGGTTTTTTACGTTCAGGAAAAAACCAAAATCCTTCACCCACACGGACTACGGCCATTAACATTGCCGAAACTAACGGCGGAAACAACTCGTTTTTAGCAAGTATTGAATCGGAAGACGAATAGAATACCTTGATTTTACAAATTTTCAAATGACGAACATAATAAAAAGGACTGTTGAGCTGAGACAGTTCTTTTTTGTTATAATTAAAAGCAATATGAAACAATTGCATTTTTTCATAACATTTACCTTTGTTAAGCATAGTCCAACGCCGGATTGCACAGCGGTTGTTTATTATTTAAAGCTTAGTTCGCTGTTTTAATGTGTGGTTTTAGCATTTTCCGATGCTAAATATCTGAGTAAAATCAGCGTTTTAATGATTCCTATGATCGTAATTTAACGAAAAAACTGGCTGTCCTAACTGATATGCACCCCGAAGGTTAAACACTTTTGGAGGTGAATATCAATCAAGACAGCCCGTTTTAAGATTGGCGCAAAATTATTTCAAGTTATTTTTTCATCTTTATGCTCTTAACCGAGCTGTAAGAAGAATAAACCTTAACTCCGTTAACATATCTGTAAGTCCTTGCTTTAAAGTAATATGTCTTTCCCCTTTTTAGCTTGGATTTTGTGTAAGATTTCCTGCCGCCTGTATAAATCTTTTTAAATCCCTTTTTCTTGGAGGTTGACATATAGACTTCATAACCTGAAGCTCCTGAAACCGCTTTCCACTTTGCGGTTACTTTTTTCTTTTTGACGTTTTTTTGTAATGATATCTTGGGCGCTTTGGTTGCCGTCTTTACAGATAAAACCGTCGAATCTTCACCGGTGTAATTTTTACCTGAAACTGTAACATAACCTACAACCTTGTAAAAATAGCTTTTATTAACCGCTCTGCCGGTATCTTTGAACGAAACTGTGTTTATACCTTTTATATATCTAACCACATAATATTTACCGTTTTTGCTGTTTGAACGCAATACGGCATAACCAGTGGCAGACGGTGTTTTATCCCATTTAACGGTTACGCTTGAGGCAGTTGCTGATACAAGCTTAATGCCGGTTATCTTTTTAGGGCGAATTAAAAACGATTTTGAAATTTTGCCTGTGTAATTTCCTTTTCCAACAACAATTACAGTGGCTTTACCGACATTTTTATTGTTTGAGTAAACGAGCGTGTAATCTTTATCCTTAACCAATGTGCGGTTTCCGCTCTTTACCAATGGGTTAAATGTAACCGCTTTTCCTGTATAAGCACGGTCTCCGATACCGCTTACCGATGTTATATTAAGAGGTGTGATTTTAAAGGTCTTTGAGGCAGTACCGCTGTAAGTGCCGATTCCGCTTAACTTAACTGTGGCTGTACCGACATTTATATTACCTGTGTATGCAACAGTGTAGTCAACACCAAGCACAAGCGCTTCATTTTCGTACATAACATCGATGAACTGCGTCTGCGCCGTTCCGTTATACGGCAACGAAGTTTTAATGCTGCCGAGTGCGCTTTCAAGAGCGTCGCTTATATCAATGCGCCCGCCATGAATACTTTGAGAGACTCGGCGAGGTTTCGCATTTGGAACACTTGCTAAATCAAAAATATATTTTGCGGTATCGAAACGAAAACCGTATAGGAATTCGCCGGAATTCAGCGGAGCAGTAGCAACAACATCAACGTTTTGTGTTAAAAGCTGTGTATCAAAAGCGTAAATATTGCCGTTGTTTCCTGAAAAGTAAATGTTTTTGCTGTCGCTTGCAAGGCGTGTGTACCATTCAATATTTGAATTAACAAGTACACTGTCGTTTTTGTTTGTGTTGTCGTCCCACTCATATATACGTGAGCCGTCGGTATAAAAAATTCTGTTACGCACCAGCTGAAATGCCGCTTGTGAATCAGTCCAAAATGCATTATCATACCTAGTGTCGCTCGGAGTTGTGTCAAAA
>USAR01000077.1 GCA_900552605.1 uncultured Oscillospiraceae bacterium
GCATATAATTCAAAGTACTTTCCGCGCTCAGCAGCATATACGAATATTGATATTGACCCACTCGAGTATATGACGTCAGCCGCACACGACAGAGGGTTGAGAATCGAGGCGTGGATAAACCCCTACAGAGTAACTGCCGCACACAAGAATGTAAATAAGCTGCCCGACGGTTGTCCGGCAAAAATATGGCTGACCGACAGCGACAAAACCAACGATAATGACGTTTTAACAGACGGTAAGGGTTTTTATTACAATCCTGCTTCCAAAAACGTGCAAAAGCTTATTATAAACGGCGTTAAAGAAATTTTGGAAAACTATAAGGTGGATGGAATACAGTTTGACGACTACTTTTACCCAACGGAAAAGAAAACATTTGACGAAGTGTCTTTCAACCAATACGCCAAAAGCTGCAAAACTGCTCCGCTTTCACTTGAGGAATGGCGCAGGACAAACGTAAACGTTATGGTAAGCAAGGTTTATAAAACCGTGCACGACTTTAAGGGCAAGGTTTTCGGCATCTCCCCTGCCGCTCACATTTCAAGCGATGGCAGCGACGACAATTTTAAAAAGCTATATGCCGATTATTACAGCTGGTGCGGCGGTGGATATATCGACTACATTGCACCTCAGCTTTATTTTGGATATAAATATCCGCTTGATAACTATAAGTTTTTAAAGCTATTAAACGATTGGTGTGCTCTTAAAAGGAGTAACGGCGTTAAGCTTTACATAGGACTTGCTCCATACAAAATAGACACAGCGGACGCAGGCAGTAAGGAATGGAAAACCGATGAAAGAATTATCGCACGGCAGATTGCAGATGTAAGGAAACAATCCGCAGCGTCGGGATTTATGCTTTATTCATACACATATTTAACCGATATTTCAAAAAAACACTCAAGCGAGGTATCGGCTATTGTGAAAGCAGTGAGGTAAAAAATGAAACAAATATCTCAAAACAAGAAAACCTTTTTTAAAAATTCGGTTGCACTTGTCGTAGCAATATTGGTCGCCTTTTCTGCAGTTGGGTGCGGCGAAAACAAAAACGACGCTTCAAGCGGCAATGACAGTGCAAGTGCGGCGGAAAATGCAACCGAAGAAGGACTTAGTTTTTCATATCCGCAAACGGACACGCTGAACGTCTGCTCTGACAGCTTGGAGTTTCGCGGAAGCACTGATGTCGGCAGCAAGCTGGTTTTAAACGGAAAAGAACAAAACATCGGATGCGATGACGGTATATTTGCAATTAAGGTATCGCTAAAAAAAGGTGAAAATATCTTTATCTTTAAAAGCGGAAAAGACACAAAGCGTTTTTTTGTTACATACGAAACTCCTTTGCTGCAAAGCTATACACCGAGTGAAAAGGAGTTGACTCTCGATGCCGCTTCATATTTCACGGTTACCGCAACCGCGCTTGCCGGCAGCAGCGTAACAGCTGAGTTTTGCGGCAGCAGCACAAAGCTTGAGCCTGAAAAATCTGCCGAATTCGATGGCAAAACATATTGCAAATACACAGCCACCGTAAATGTTCCGGAAAAAGCCGACAGCTCTTTAATGCCGCTTTTGATAAAGGCGACAGGAGGAGGTCACTCACAGACGGTAACAGCAACTCACATAAAAACAGAAGAATTTATCGCAGATGACGAAACGGCAGAACTGCTGCCGCTTGCAAAGAGTAAAAAGCAAAACTACATTTTAACAGTAACCTCTCGCTCTGTTGAGACATTTGACGGCAACAAGGTTGACGATTACTCGCGCCCAACCAACAGCTATCTTCCGAAAGGCACGGTTGACTCTTGCTCTCCTTATCGTATATACGATTCAGAATCTAAAAAGAAGTATTATCTGCTGTCAAGCGGAATAAGAGTTTACAGCAAAAAGGGTGTTAAAATTTCAAAAGGCACGGTTAAGAAAAATACAACCGTAACCGCAAAAGGCGCCGGTAATGTGGGCAACCAATACCAAATAAGGCTTAAGATGAGCCGGAAATCGCCTTTCAGAGTAACGCTTAAACCACAAAGCTACAACAACACAAAAATTCAGGATTACAACATTAAAAAGGTTACGTATTCTTATGTTGACATTCAGTTTTTTAAGTGCAATAAGATTAAAGGCAAGCTCTCGCTCGGCAGCTGCAAGCTGTTTAAAAAAGGCAAGTGGATAAAGAAAAAGCAAGGCTATATTCTAAGGCTGTATCTAAGAAAACAGGGAGCATTTTACGGATATGACAGCTTTTACAATAAAAACGGCGAGCTTGTGCTGTCTTTTCTCAATCCCGTAACCATAACCAAAACAAGCGCAAACAAATTCGGCTATTCTCTTAATGGAATAAAAATTATGATCGATGCAGGTCACGGCGGAGCAGACGGCGGTGCGTCAAACATAACAGGAAAAGGTAAAAGCGAAAAATACTATAGCCTTTTATACGCAAATGAGCTTTCAAAACAGCTTAAAAAGCTTGGCGCTACCGTTGTTATGACAAGAACATCGGATGCGACCGTTTCCCTTCCGAAAAGATTTGATAAAATCGCAAACGCTTACCCCGATCTGACCGTTGCGGTACACTTCAATTCCTCTGTTTCATCGTCGCCTCGCGGATACTTCTGCGGATATTACTATCCGTTTACTTATACCGCAGCAAATACCATAAACCAAGGTATTAACAGCTCAAAGCTTTTAAAGCGCGAAAAAACCGGCGTTAATTGGCATTATTTCAACTTAAGCCGTGTTTCCGTCTGCCCCGTTGTGCTTACGGAAAACGGATATTTGAGCAACCGTGCCGATTACAACAAAATTAAATCGAGCAGTTATAGAAAGAAATATGTTGAAAGTATGGTGCGCGGAATTGTTAACTACTTTGCTTCAACAGGCACGGTTAAAAACAGCCGTGTGATCGTTTCAAGCAGAATTGTGCAAAGCTCTTCATACCAAAGCAGCATTGTAAGCGACAAAACTACAAGCAGCAATCCCGACAACTTCCCGGCAAGCAGCTCAAGTACAAAAAATATGATTTTGAGCAACACCTCAACCGTCACCTCAGCAGGCAAAAAATAAATTGCAGCAGCCTGAATGCTGCTAACGGCAGAAAATTAACAAACAAAACGGCAAGAGAATATAATGACAGTGAACAACGTCTTTGTTAACATTGGTTTTCGTAAAGCGAACAGACCTTGTTAGCAGGACGTTGTTTTCGCAGCTGCGAAACATCTGAGTTGATTTGCAAGGAGCGAAAAAGCAAATGAGCGTTAAAAAGTATTCTCTTAAAAAAGATGGTAACAAAAAGCTTTCAAAGCACTTCAAGGTTTCCGAATTTTGGGCACACGACGGCAGTGTGGGCGTAAGTGATGTAATTAAAGTTGAGACAAAGCTTATTAAAAAGCTGGAAAAATTCTTTTCTTACGGAATAACCGCGGTGATTATTATCGATGGCTATCGCACGCCGGAGTATTCCGCCAAATGGGGCGGCGGAGGCGACGACGCACACACAAGAGGTCTTGCGGCGGACATTGTGCTCATTAAGAAAAATCAAACGCTGTCGCCGGAGATTACCGCCTGTCTTGCACAGCTTATAGGCTTTGGCGGAATAGGTATTGCAAACGGCTCTTGCCACGTGGACGTGCGCAATGCCGAAAACTACAAAAATTCCCATTGGTGGGGCGATGAGAGAAACGAAAATGATAACATTACCGATTTCTTCAGTTACACCGGTCTTTCGAAAGCAGAGCTGTTCGGTGAAATAGGTTATTATAAAAAAGCACAATATATTGTTAAAGCATTAAGACGAACACCGGTATTTTATGACCCTCACGCCACTCGAAAAAAGAAGTACTATAAAAAAGGCAAAAAAGCGCGGGTTTGGGCAACCAAGGGTAAATTCTCAAAGGTTTTAAGCGGCTGGGTAAGAACGGCGGATTTGGAAAGGCTCGGGACGAAATAGTAAGACTGTGAAATTAAGTGAGGCAGGCTGATATCGATTCATTAAAGAATTGAACGGCTTGGCTCACTTTTTTAATATTTAAAAGCCGATAACTGCCACAATTATTTTAAAATTTCAGTTAGGCAAGCGATAATAAATCGATATCTTCAAAATGCTTGACAAGCCGAGCAAAAATAACTATAATTGATGTATATTGTTCAATATATATCAACCGGATTTTTTGAAAGGAATGTATGCGTTGGCGCCGAAAAATAAGTTCACAAGAGAAGAAATGGTTGCAGCCGCGGTGCAGGTTGTCAGGAAAAACGGAGCGGAAGGTTTAACGGCAAAAAGCGTTGCCGAGGAGCTTGCTATATCAACTCAGCCGATTTTCACCTGCTTTGCAACAATGGAAGCACTGAGAGCAGACGTGCTTGAAAGTGCGGAAAAGATATATGCCGATTACTGTGCAAAAGGTCTTGAGGAACCGGTGCCGTTTTTTGGCTTCGGTATGCGCTATATACGCTTTGCAAAAGAAGAACCTCAGCTTTACAGACTTGTGTTTCTATCTGACGAGAGCAATGCGCTGAACAGTGAGGGCAATGCGATTAAGGAAATGCGCCGTTCGCAAAAAACGCTTCGTCCGCTTATTATGGACATTTACAAACTAACCGAGGCTGAAGCAGACCTGCTTTTTCACAGTCTTTGGTTGGTGGTACACAGCATTGCCACACTTTATGTTACGGGAGGCTGCAGTTACACGGAAAATAAAATAGGAAAAATACTGATGCGTTTTTGTCTTAGTACCTGCAAATCGATTAAAGAAATTAAGGGCTTTACAGATGGCAGCTTTGACCGTGACGTTGAATTTAAAAAGCTTATTAAATAGCTTGATTAAAAGAATGCACTGATTTAAGATAGATAAACTGCAAAAACGCAAAAGGATAATGTTATGTTTAAATGGAACATTGAGCAAGGACTGCCGTTTTGGCTGCCTGCATTTATCACGCTTCTTATTTCCGTTTCCGATTAGCTAAATCTGCCTAAAATAATGCTTTACTTTTTTAAAAACGTGTGCTATAATATATCAAGCCGTTTACTGTGCGTTTGGGAGTATGCCTGTTTTGGGACGCCTGTTTCCCCTCGCTCGGTTTTCGGAAAAAACTAAATGAGGTGTTAAAAAATGCAAAACAAAGAAACAAAAACAGCAATCATTGCAGAATATGCAAAGCATGAGGGGGACACAGGTTCTCCCGAAGTGCAAATCGCACTTCTCACAAACCGCATCAATGAGCTTACCGAGCACTTGAAGGTTCACAAGAACGACCACCACTCACGTCGCGGTCTTCTTAAAATGGTAGGTCACAGAAGAAACCTTTTGGCATATCTTCAGAAGGTTGACATTGAGAGATACCGTGAAATTATTAAAAAGCTGGGTATCCGTAAGTAATTGTTTTATCGGCAGACTGACCGTTTTTGGTCGGTCTGCCTTGCGTTTGTCGACTTTTCGTTTTTTATGTAAAAATGTTTTAGACGGCAGACACTCAAAATAAAAATCAATAAAAATGAAGCCTGCGGTTTAGCGGTAAATCGAGCTGTTAAACGACTTTTAGAAAGCTTAACAGCCGGATTTATTGCTAACGGGGCTTCAAAAATCAAGGAGGAAAAAATATGTTTGAAAACTACAAAGTTTACGAAACCACCCTTGCAGGTCGCCCGTTAAAACTTGAAACAGGCAAAATGGCACAGCTTGCGGGAGCTGCGGTTATGGCGTCCTACGGCGACACTTCCGTGCTTTGCACCGTTACTATGTCGGCAAAACCGCGTGACGGTATCGATTTCTTCCCTCTTTCTGTTGATTATGAGGAAAAGCTTTACTCTGTCGGCAGAATTCCCGGTTCTTTCCAGCGCCGTGAGGGCAGAGCTTCTGAAAAAGCAATTCTTGCCGGTCGCTGTATCGACCGCCCCATTCGTCCGCTTTTTCCGAAGAATTTGCGTAACGATTGCGGCGTTGTTGCAACGGTTATGTCGGTTGACCCCGACTGCTCGCCGGAGATTGCAGCTGCAATAGGCGTTTCGGCAGCGATTGCAATTTCCGATATTCCGTGGGACGGTCCGATATCAAGCGTTAACGTCGGCCTTATCGACGGTGAGTTTGTTATCAACCCCACACTTGAACAACGTGAAAAAACCGATTTAAACCTTACAGTTTCCTCAACAGAAGATCTGGTTGCCATGATCGAAGCAGGCGCTAACGAGGTTTCCGACGAGGTTATGTTTGACGCTATTATGAAGGGTCACGAGGCAAACGTCGAAGTTGTTAAGTTTATTAAAGGCATTGTTGCGGAAATCGGCAAGCCGAAGCGTGAATTTGAATCGGGCGACCCCGATCCGGCTCTGCTTTCTGAGATTGAGAAAATGGTTTATACCGACGTTCAAAAAGCACTTGACACAGACGACAAGCTTGTTCGCGATGCCGCACTTCTGCCTATATACAACGCAGTTCACGAAAAATACGACGAGCAAATGGAAGGACAGGAGTCTAAGCTTGATGAGATAATGTACCTTGTCCAAAAACACGTTGTTCGCAATTGGCTTAAAAACGAGAAAAAGCGTGTTGACGGCAGAGGTATTGATGAAATCAGGCCTCTTAACGCACAAATCGACCTGCTTCCGAGAGTTCACGGCAGCGGTATGTTCACACGCGGTCAGACGCAGGTGCTTTCTGTTGCAACGCTTGCATCT
>USAR01000078.1 GCA_900552605.1 uncultured Oscillospiraceae bacterium
GATTGCCCCGCATCACGGTCAAGGGAAACAACTAAGGCAGGGACTTCCGTAATCCCTGCCTTGACTGCGGCGTGTAAGCGGCGGTGACCGCTTATGACTTCATATTCATCTGTATTTTCAATAGGTCGGACGATTAACGGCGAGAGAACACCTTGTGTATGTATGCTTTCAATCAGCGTATTCATTTCGTCATCGTCCTTGACCTTGAACGGATGCCCCTCAAACGGGCGAAGTTTTGAAACCGGAATATTAACCGGTTTTTTGATAGTATTTTTCATTTTTATCTACTCCTATCTAAATATCTTGCACGGGCTTTTCTCTCAAGCGCGTGCTCTTGTTTTAATAATTCATACAAATGCGGAGACTTCTTCGAAATTTTCTCCGCACGGCGAAGCCTTTCACGAACAGGCTTCATTTGTCTGCTGATAGCCTTGCGGCTCTCTTTGTTTTGGTTCTCATCCTCCGGCGATTTCGGACGGCGGATACGGTTGCTAAGCGTTTTGCGCTCACGCTCCAAATCGGATAACTGTGCTTTGCTTTCGTCGATGTTGGATTGCAAATCGGCTACGGTGTGAATATCATTTTCTTTGAGAAAATGATAATCTGAAATAAGGTCTTTCAAATCCTTTTCCGCCGCACGCAAATCTGGTGACAAGAGCATTACATCAGAAAGCTCGGCGGCAATTTGGATAATCGTTATAACGAGATAGAAAATCGTATCTACTAAAACCGTTGCCGCATCGTAGCTGTGGTCGATGGCAAACTCAAACTTTCGCAGTTCATCCTTCAGCGGAAACTTTTTTGGTCTGTAAGGAGGTCGATACTCCAAAGTGAATAGGTGATATCTGCTTTCGGCGTTTTTGTCTAACTGCGCCTGCACGATTTCTTTTGTAAAACCGATATTTGCAAGCCTAACGGAGCGCTCCCAATGTTTCGCTTTCACGGAAAACCGCACGGGATCGAGAGCATAACCGAGCGCATATAACTGACTCTCAAAATCTCTCGGAGAGGTTGCAAAAGACAGGCAGTATTCCACATCTTCACGGAGATAATCCCGGTGTGTTTTCTTGCCGGACTTGTGCCGCCAATAATCCTTTTTGTGTCCGCCGTAAAAACTGCTGTTTTCAAGAACAGAAAGACCGTGCTCCCGGCATATCTCATCCGATACACGGCGAAGCTCCTTGTGATCGCCGATTTTGTTTTGAAATTTTGTACCGTCCTTAAATGACACG
This sequence comes from uncultured Oscillospiraceae bacterium, assembly GCA_900552605.1. GTDB lineage: Bacteria > Bacillota > Clostridia > Oscillospirales > Acutalibacteraceae > UMGS1532. Next base: position 1,233 of record USAR01000078.1, read on the forward strand.
GGATTCACAACGAAATGGCAATGCATATTGTCTGTATTCAGGTGAACGGTCACAAGCACTTGATACTTGTCGCACCACATCCTCCTTGCAGTTTCCATACCGATTTCAAATGCCTGCTCCGGTGTGACTTCGCCCGTTTTAAAACTCTGTATCCCGTGATACCCGACTACCTTGCCACGCAAACCGAACCGTCGCTGTACGGCAATCATTTCGGCATAGGCATTTTGCTTGGAGCAGTTGACACCTCCGACATACATTTTGCGGTCGGTCTTGCTGTCATTTTCGGCATAAGAAAGCGCCGCATATAAATCATCGTCAAGATATTCTCTTGCAGTGGTCTTGTCGGGATTGTCGGCATAGTCAAGGGTTGCTTTTAGGTTTTTGTATATAGGCCAAAATCCTGTTACAGCCACGTCGCATCACACTCCATTCATCGGTTTCGCCGCAAGCGGCGAAACCTCACCATTCCGTGGATACTCCTTTTCCCCACAAAGCAGGCTTTGTGGGGACCCCGTTAAACACCCCTTTCCCGGCAGTAAAAATTCCGCTGTTATTTCTTTCAGCACATCACCGATTTCTTTTTCCAACTCCGGTGAACTTGCTTTGTCCGCAAGCTCGCCCAGCTTTTCGAGGCAAACAAAAAGAGCGTCAGGCGGAATCCCTTTCGGCTCGTACCCTAACGCTCTTTGCTTTACATATTCAGTTGTGCTCAGCCCGCACTTTCGGGCTTTTGATTGTATTTTCTCTTTTTCTTTTGCCGTAACACGGACTTCAATTCGTGCCGACGCTTTATTTTGGATTTTATCCATATTTATGACCTTCTTTCTTGATTTTTGACGCAAAAAAGCCGATGAGAATAATCCCATCGGCTGATTGCTGATATTAAGTTGTTATAAAATTAACGTTCTTTACTTTTTGAACGCTCACGCTTACGGAGCTTTTGATAAGAAAAATCTAAGATTCGCTCCTTTCGCTCTCTAAGCAGTGTCTTATAAAATTCCTTCTGCAAATCGGAAATAGAAGGCGTTTCATCAACGATTTTATAGATCTTATTTATATCAATCCTCGGCAGTATTCTTTTTAACGCCTTGTTGCAATCCTTATTTTCCAAAGAGGAAATGAACTTGAAATATTGGATTTTCTGACCGTTTATTTTAATTCCTGAAAGCGGTCTTTCAAAAATACGGATTTCAAGCTCAGCAGGGTCATCTAAAGTCTTTCGCATAATTTCCTCGTCCGCTTGCGGGAAAAGACAGCTTCCGCAATCATAGATTGGGGCAAGAGATATTTTATCGGTTTCGGGATTATAAAGGAAACCCCAGTTGCCGTTGTGTCTGTCCCAATTGCCGATTAACGCATCCACAATGAACATATCCCAAAACCAGTCGGTTAGCAACTTAGGATCAATGGCGGTCTGCTCTTCTAAGGTTTTTACAATATCGCTCAGTTCGGTACCGTACCCATTATGGGCGGAATCAATAATTGTGTTTTTTAGAGATGCAAAGTCCTGAAGCACAAGGCCGCCTGCGGTAAAGTCCTTACATGCCACGACTATCTTCTGCTTTCCGTTTTTTGTATAAGTTCCAAGCAGTGTCTTTTGCACCGGAATACCGATGCTCTCAAAAATATGGCAACCGAGATATTCCGATATACAGCCGTTCGCATAACTAATTTCCTTATTAATAACGGGAACAGCCGGGAATTTAAGCATATACAACTCGTTGTTATATAGCACGGAAATCTTGCTTCCGTTTGCGCCTGCATAGGTCTTGTTACGCACGGGAAGATTAGTAAAATCAATCATCAGTTAGTCACCTCGTTTCATTCTTAAATATTTTTCACGCAAATACCAAGCCTGTTCACTTGATATTTCCTGTCCGACTTCGGCAGAGTTAATGTCCGCATTTAATTCGCTCCAGTACATATCCCAATGATAGTCCTTTTTGCCGTTGTCTACAATTTTCCAAGAAGCAATCATATTTTCTAAAGAAGATTGCAGATACGGCGGCAGATCGCATTCGAGATATTCTTTGCTTTTCGGGAGTCCGGTTTTGTTATCGTAGTCTGTGCTCGTCGAATCTAAAGACATAATATATTCCATGGTGCAATCAAGAGCTCTTGCAAGCTGCTGTACCGTGTGGGCAGAGCATTTTTTCAAAGAACTTTTACCGGAACAAATATCTATGACGGTCGTTTTGGGCACACCGCTGAGTTGTGACAGATGGTATTTGGTAATATTTCTGCTATCTATATATTCTTGTAGGTTCATTTGCACCACCCTTTCCTTTATTACATTATATCGGTATACCGACCGTTTGTCAATGGTTTTATCAAAGCATACCTGTAACATTTTTGTATCAGCGGGGGTCTTAGGGGTGCCAATCCCCTAAAGAAAGCAGCCGTAAAAGGCTGCTGATTGGGAACTTGCCGTACAAGTTCCCTGCTTGTTATACCGTAGGACACGCCCCGCAGGGCATAAATAAAAGCGGATGTCAGATACCGAGATTCCAGCGTATCTCTGCGCTGTCCAATACCGAAAACCGCTTCATTTCCCATTGGGGCATATCTCGTCATTGAGCCAAATAACGGCGTTTTGGCTCAGCCAAACATTTCAAGGTCATCAAGCACACTTTTCTCATTTTCGGATTGTTCTTCTTCGGTAAGTTCTGTCTTTGCCGACTGGAAAACAGAAGGCACCGCAACAAACGACACCTCCTGCAATTCCTCTTGTATGACTTTTCTTATATTTTCAAGCGAAATGTTATTAACTGCACTTTTTCCTGAAACAGCGTCAAGCACTGCCGATACAATAAATGCATTGCGGGAATGTTCAAGTGATTGTAGAAACTTTACCGCTTCAGCCTGTTTCGGATCATCGGTGTCAAAACACACATTGATTCTGTACTTGCTCATAATTTCGCCTCGGATTTTATCTGTACTTCTGCCAGATACTCATATCCTTTAGCGGCGGCACAAATGTCATCAATGAATTTTAATGTCGCAGCTGTTCTTTTATTCATCCCTGTTGTAGATTCGTTTTTGCAGTGCTACGAAACTGAAGAAGAAAAACAAAAGACAAAGCGCACATACATGATGGGACTTATGCTTTCTGCGATGATTGGCGGAATGATGACACCGGCAGGCTCTAGTATAAACTTGTTGACGCTTAATGCTTTAGAACAATACGCATCAAGAAATATAAGTTTTTTGCAATGGATGGGCGTGGGTATCCCAACTTCTTTAGTAGTAATTATCGCCGCATACCTCATAATATTATTAGTTTTCCCTCCGGAACCTTTGGGGAAATATGAAATTGAAAAGTTCTCCAAACAATTTCAATTTAGCAGGTTGTCAGGTAAAGAAATATACACTCTTGTCGTTATCATAGGGACTATTGCCTTGTGGATTTTAAGTTCTTGGTTTCCTGCAATTCACATTACAGTTGTTGCAGTAATAGCTTTGGCTCTATTGTTTTTTCCGGGATTTGAAATCCTATCTTGGGAAAATTTTATTAAAAATATGTGTTGGGAAACATTTTTCATCGCCGGTACTATGATAACTTTAGCAAACTGTGTTGTAGAATCCGGTTTATCCGAATTTTTACTTAAATTGCTTTTTCCAAGCGAAATTAAACTTACGTTTATTTGGGTAGCTGTTTTGGTCGCAACTATAACTTTTGTTGTTATGGTTTTAATTCCCAGCGCCCCGGCTGCAATTTCAATATTGGGACCCTTTGTGGTTTCGTTCGCTCTTAAAAATGGTTATAATCCGTCTGTCTTAATTATGATTTGTGGCATTTGTGTATCAAACTGTTATTTACTACCGCTTGACACACCAGCCATGGTTATATACTCTAAAAAACCTTTCAAAATGTTTGAACTTCCTAGAGTAACTGCCTTTTTACAAATAGTTGTGATTATGATTATGGCATTGCTTGTTGCTCCTCTTTGTAAATTGTTCAACATTATGTACTGTATCCAAAATTTCTTCGCAAGGATGTACCGGAAAAGCAGTTAAGCCTAAGATAACAATTAAAAGTGGAAGTAAAACCATATCATCATCTAATTATAAAGTTACATATTCAAACAATAAATAAGTCGGAACAGCAACGGTTACAATAAAAGCTAAAGGGTCTAATTTAAGTGGTAGTAAAAAGACAACATTTAAAATAGTACCAAAACTATCGTATACAAAGAAGAATATGTATAAGGGTAAAAGTTTTACACTTAAGTTAAATGGAGTTTCTTCCAGCAAAGTTAAATTCACCTCTTCTAAAAAATCTGTATGCACAGTTTCTTCGAAGGGTGTTGTTAAAGGTATTAAGGCGGGCAGTGCAAAAATTACTGCAAAATACAAGGTTGTTTCCTACAAATGCAAAGTGAAAGTATTGTCCACATCTAGCGGATCTAAAGATACAAAATACTATAAAAATCATGATGATGTTCCCGATTTTGGAGCTTTAGTAAAAATAGAACCTACTTCTAAAAGAACTTCTACTACTGATGGAGATTCTTTTGTATATTCATTAAGCGATTTACAAAAGGTTGATCCAGATAAAGAAGCAGGAAGTAAATATCAAAAGTTATTGGTAAAGTGCAAATTCAAAAAAAAGGAACAACTAAAATCAGTGGAAAGAGTTACTATAAGTATGTTTCTAAAAAGAAGATAGTTTATTTTGGAATTGCTAGTAAAAATGGTGAGGTAAAAATTATTGTAAAGAAGAAATGATCATTTATAATAATTTAAATTTATTCAACTCATGGTTCTTAATAATATAGTCTTTCATGCTCAATGTGGACATTTCTTGTATTATATTAGACAGTTCAAGGCTTCTCCTTTGTCTATATACGATCATAGAAACAGATCTACTTACGCCCACACGAAAAAAATAACACAAAAACAAAAAGCCCTATCCGAACTTAATCAGATAGGGCTTTCAGATTATTCTATCGCTAGATATTATCTCAACGGGATATATTGTACAAACGCCTCGATCGCCTCATAAGAAGCCAAACCTAATTGGCGATACAACTCCGCGGTAGCACGGTTGCGATCTTCGGCACGCTGCCAGAACAAACGCTCGTCGTCACCCAGATACGGAGCGCTCTCGGCCTGCGATTGATGCTTCAAAATAGCGTTACGTTTGAAGCGCAACTCCTCCGGACTGATAGGTACGGCCATCTCAATATGGTCCATTTCCCATTCTGCCCATGCGCCGCGATACATCCATACACGGCAGTTCTTCATCCATTCCTCGTCTTTCACCTCGTCGATAGCGGCCAGTACGGCATCCAGACAAACCTTGTGGGTTCCGTGCGGGTCAGCCAAGTCACCGGCGACAAACATTTGATCCGGCTTGATCTCGAGCAACAGGGCCTTTACGATATCCTTGTCGACCTCACTCAAATCATTCTTTTTCACTA
>USAR01000079.1 GCA_900552605.1 uncultured Oscillospiraceae bacterium
CGCGCCCTCAAGCTCGCTCATAATTTTATTTGCCTGCTCTTCGTTTGTAACAGCAAGCTTTTTCTCGCCGACCTTGCCGTAAAGCTTTGCTTCAAAGCTGCGGCGCGAGTGCAAAAATTTTGCGTCGATTGTCCAAAATTCCTCCGGCACAAATTTGTTGATCTCTTTTTCGCGGTCTACAATAAGCTTTAAAGCAACCGATTGCACACGACCTGCCGACAATCCGCTTTTAACCTTCTTCCAAAGGAAAGGACTGAGCTTATAGCCCACAAGTCTGTCTAAAACGCGGCGCGCCTGCTGAGCATTAACAAGGTTTTCGTCAATCTCGTGAGGATTTTTCATTCCTGCTTCAACGCCGGACTTGGTAATTTCGTTAAATGACACTCTGTTGTTCTTTTCGTTTTTAAGATCAAGCAATGTTGCCAAGTGCCACGCAATAGCTTCTCCCTCGCGGTCGGGGTCGGTTGCGATGTAAACATAATCGCTGTCGTTTGCAGCTTTTTTAAGCTCGGCAATCAGCTGTTTTTTATCCGACATAACCTTATAATCGGGCTTAAAGCCGTGCTCAATATCAATGCCGATTTTCGATTTCGGCAAATCGCGCACGTGACCCATTGAAGCCATAACAACATAATCCTTGCCGAGGTATTTCTGCACCGTTTTAACTTTACCCGGTGACTCAAGTATAACCAATTTAGACATATTTTTAAATCAACCTTTCCGTGGCGTGCTCCGCTCTATTTTAAACCGCTGCTTAACACAGCAGTCTGTTTTTTTTACTTTAAATTGCCTTACTTTAGGGAGTATTTAGAACCGGGCATGCTTTTTGCCAGCCCGAATATTTCAAGCTTTGTAAGTGCGCTAAGCACCTCAGATGTGCCGAGCCCTGTTTTTTTAACGATATCATCAGTCAGATCCCCGTCGCTGCTTAAACAGCGGTAAACGGTGAGCATATTGCCGGATAATCTCTTTTCCGCACCTCTTTGGCGTTGTTTCTCTCTTTCAGCCGCTTTTTCACTTGTTTTTCCGCCGAATAAACCACCCTTGGACTTTGACTGCCCGTCCGCGTTTTTATCCTTTGCTTTTTTGTCGGCTTTAAATCTTATCGGCTTATATTGTGTATCGCCGCAAAGCATATATTCACGCTTAAGCTCTTTTGCGCTTATGCGCTCCATTGCTTGAACATCAATTTCAAAATCTCTTCCGTAATTACCAAGCAGTATATCGCTCGGGGAAAGCAACGGAGTCGCTCCCTCCGAAATAAGCTTGTTTGTGCCGACAGAGACGGGGTCGTTCGGTCTGCCGGGCATTGCGAAAACATTCTTACCTTCCTCTGCTGCAATATGCGCGGTTATTAAAGCACCGCTTGAAGCGCCTGCCTCCGTAACAGCAACTGCTTGAGAGATGCCTGCCAAAATTCTGTTGCGAATATGAAATGAGCCTTTACCGTGCGGCATAAAGGTAGGTTGAAATTCAGAAACGAGCACACCGCCATGTGCAACGATCTTGCGGCGCAATTCCTCGCTCTTGGCAAGATAATGACTTAAAACTCCGCCGCCGGTTACGGCAATAGTCTTGCCGGATACCGCAAGTGCGCCGAGATGTGAAAAGGAATCACCGCCGATTGCATCGCCCGAAACTATAACCGCACCTGCAAGAGAAAGCCTTGCACATAGTGAAAATGCCGCTTGCTTGCCATAGTCGGAAGAGCTGCGCGTGCCGACAACCGTTACCGCTAAATGTCGGGAAAGATCAGGCATATCGCCGAGTGCGTAAAGCACAACGGGCGGCGCAAAAATATGTTTTAAATCGTCCGGATAAAGGTTGTCGTCAATCGTTATTATCTTAATGCCTTCTTTAGCACACAGCTTTAAAACATTTTCGGAATTGGTTTTGGCAAGTGCCTTTCTCTTTATCTGTGCCGGAGTCAATCCAAAGCTCTTAAGCTTACTCTCGTCCGCTGCAAAAATGCCGTTTATATCATCAATATTTTCCAAAACCTGAGCGGTGTTTGAAGCGCCGTATCCGAGAAGAGTTTGAAGAAAGATATAGTCTTTTACGCTGTCGCTGTTTACGGTTTTCACGTTCATAGCTTTTCAGCACATCCTTTTAACATTTCCCAAATAAGCACGGCAGCCGCAGCAGAAGCATTCAGCGACTCCGCTCTGCCTGCCATAGGAATAGTAACGCGGTGACTGCAGACATCTATTACATCGTCCGTCAATCCGTTTGCCTCATTGCCGATAAGCAGGACGCTGCCGCTAGCCGCCTTAACACTTCTTATATCATCGGCTTTTCTGTTTACTACCGCCGCATAAAGCTCCATTCCGCCGCACCTAAGCTGCATTAGAGTATCAACAAAATTGCTTGTTTCAAAAACCGGAAGTCTTAAAAGCGCACCCATTCCCGCGCGCAACGATTTCGGTGAATAAGGGTCGCAGCAGCCGTCAGACAACAGCAAGCCCTTAGCGCCGAAAGCTTCGGCCGAGCGTGCAACAGCACCGAGGTTCGATGGATCGGCTATATTTTGCAAAGCAACATAAAGCCCGTTTGTAACACTGATTTTCTGCCACTGCGGTTTTTCAAAGAGTGTCAGTACTCCCTGGGGATTAACTGTATCGCAAAGCTTTTTCATAACGCTTTCGGTAACGCGGTAGTTTTTTCCGCAACCGCTGCAAATGCTCCCGAGAATTTTCCCGTGCTCATTTTCAAATCGATTTGTAAAAAACACCGTGTCTGCAGCAATGCCGTGTTTTGACGCATCTGAACACAACCGCAAACCCTCGGCGACAAAAAGTCCGTTGTCTCTTCTTTCACGTGCAGAGTTTTTAAGCTTTACGGCAAATTTCACCGCTTGATTTTCCACACTGCTTATATCAACATAGTTCAAAATGCCGCACCTCCCAAATTACCACACATATATATAATATACATACATTTATAAAAAAAGTAAAGCAAAATTTTTGTTAACAGCGATTTTTTTGACCGCTTGCTTGCCTTTAATTCCCGCCGACTAAACTCCCTCAAAAGCTGCCGATTACTAAAAAAGAAAACAAGCCCTGCGTATTTATTGCCCTATATCCGTCGCCGCAACCGATAAAAACGGTTACCTAAGCCGAACCTTCGGCAACAACACAAAAACGGTCAACATTTTTTAACCCGTTTCAGCAATAAATACAATATCTAAAACAGTGCAAAAACAAAGATGAGTGTGCAAAAAATAATCCTCCTAAACAAAAGCAACGCCCGTGTGCACGAGCGTTACCGATTTAAAGTTTATTTTAAGGCTGCCTTTGCCTGCTCTGTTAAAGCAGTGAAAGCGGCAGGATCGCTTATTGCGATTTCAGAAAGCATTTTGCGGTTGATTTCAACGCCAGCTTTTTTAAGACCGTTCATAAATGTTGAATAGTTCATTCCGTTAAGCTTTGCACCTGCTGAAATGCGGGTGATCCAAAGACGGCGGAAATCACGCTTTTTCTGTTTACGTCCGATGTAGGCATAGTTGCCCGATTTCATAACAGCTTCTTTTGCTGTTTTAAAGAGTCTGTGCTTTGCTCCGAAATAACCCTTGGCAAGCTTTAAGACCTTTTTTCTTCTTTTGCGAGTTGCCATCGCACCTTTTACACGAGCCATTTAATGTTACCTCCGTTAATTTGATTAAAGCTTGGCTTATTTGTAAGGAACCATCTTTTTAACCGCTGCTGTATTTGTTACATCGGCAACGGCAGTTTTACGAAGGTTTCTTTTACGCTTTGTTGTCTTCTTGTTGAGAATGTGCGACTTGAATGCGTGTGCACGTTTAACTTTACCTGTGGCAGTAAGCTTAAAACGCTTTTTTGCGCCACTGTGAGTTTTGATTTTAGGCATTAGTTTATCCTCCTTGAATTTTGTAAGTTACTTTGCAGGCTTAGGTGCAAGAAACATAAGCATATTGCGGCCTTCCATTTTTGCCTGTTTTTCAACCACTGCGTATTCCTCGCAATATTCGGCAAAACGGCGCATAGTGTCATATCCGATTTCGGGATGTCCCAATTCCCTGCCGCGAAAACGAATGGAAACCTTAACCTTATTGCCGCTTTTCAAAAAGCGAATGGCATGAGTTCCCTTTGTTTCAAAATCGTGCGTATCTATTGAAAGACCGAGCCTGATTTCTTTAAGCTCAACGGTTTTCTGATTTTTTCTTGCGTCTTTTTCACGCTTTGCCTGTTCAAAGCGATACTTGCCGTAGTCCATAATCTTGCAAACCGGGGGCACTGCGGCGGGAGCGATCTTAACAAGGTCCAGATTGCGGCTGTCGGCTGCTGCCATTGCCTCCTTAATGGTGAGAATACCAAGCTGCTCGCCGTCGGCTGTAATAACGCGGACCTCTTTATCCCGTATTTCTTCGTTTATGCACATTTCCTTCTTGCTGATGACCAAACACCTCCACTTGAAATTAAAGCTATTGCATCGGCGTTAAAAAGCGCCGTGCAATACAAAAACACGGGCAGGATACCCCGCCCGTGTGCTCGTTTTTTCAGCTTGCGCCTCGCAGCGCAAAAACACAACATTGACCTTTTCAGCTTGACTGCTTTAAGGTGAGAACGGGATGTTCTGCTTTGTTTTACCAGTTGATTATAAACCCTTTATAACCGTTTGTCAAGCTTTTTTTGAGATAAGCCTTTATCAACCGCCGTTTTGCAGCAGCCACTCTTCAAGCGAAAGACCGCTTGCGGCAATCTTCTTTGCATTTTCTTTGCCTACATATCGATAATGCCACGGCTCGTAAATAACGCCTGTGTACGATTGCTTAGACTTTGCATATCTCATAATAAAGCCGTATTCCGTGCAGTGCTTTTGCAGCCACTTGTACTCTGCGGTATATTTAAACGATTCTTCAACAGAGTTAAAGTCCACCGCAAGGCCCAGGTTGTGCTCGCTTGTGGCAGGACGCGCAACAACGGTTGCCGCTCCGATTTTTGCTTCCTTATTGCTGCAGCCGGGGTTTCTTGCCTTATAATCGGCAATTTCGTTGTTATAAAGCATCTGCTGATAATCGTATGTGCGATAGCTTGAAATAACTATAAGATTAACCCCGTCTTTAGAAGCCGCCTTGCACATAGCATTGAGGTATTTAACGGCACGTTTGTCAAAATAGTGCGCGCCGCTGCTGTATCTCGAATCCACAGATTCAAGCTCAACGGAATATGATGTATGCAAGGTGTTCCACGGGTTAACAAGCGTTAATTCCCAATTGCTGCCGTTGTTGTTTTTACGATCGACAGAAGTGAGACCCGTTGGATTCGGCTGAGTTGAAATAGGGGTTACAGGCCCCGATTTTTTAGAAGATGTGTCTTTAGAGCTTGTCACAGAGCTTGCCTCCTTACTGCTTGCAGCAGAATATGGTTTGCTGCTTTTAGAGGCTTTACTGCTTGACGAATACATGCTTGAAGAATAAACAGAGCTTGTATCCGCACTTGATGCGCTGTCGCTGTATGAAGAGGTCGGTTCGGAATAAACCGAGCTTACGTCTTTACTTGAAACAGCCGCAGATGATGACTCTTCCTTTGAAGAACTGCCGTATGAGCTTGCAAAAAGGCTTAAGCTATTGCCCTTCCCAGCAGGCTCAACTCCTGCAGTAAGTGACTCACCCGAAGAATCTGTTCTGTCTGCTCCGCAGCCGCAAGCGCAAACCGCAAGCGCTGTGCACAAAAGCAAAGTAAATGCCCTTTTCATAATATTGGTTCCTCCGTTAAAATATTACTTTTAAAACTACGCAAAGACAGCAAACGCAAGTTGAACTCGTCACCCCCGACATTTGCCGCCTTTTTTATGTTTTCTATATACTATATTACACGAACCTTTATTACTTCGTCAAGCTTTTCTATTTCCTCTGCAACTTCATCGCTCTTATCCGGTGCAATATCAAGCATTGTATATGCATATTCCTTTTTGGATTTATTGAGCATATTTTCAATATTGATGTTAAGCGAGGTTGTGATCGAGGTTATTGCATTAAGCACATTCGGAACATTTTTGTGGATAACGCAGATCCTCACTCCGCCCGAACGCGGTATTGAGATATTGGGCATATTAACCGAGTTTGTTATGTTGCCGTTTTCAAGATAATCGATAAGCTCCTCTGCCGCCATTGTTGCACAGTTTTCTTCCGATTCGGGAGTGGAAGCGCCGAGGTGCGGCACAAGAATGACTCCGCCGACGCCTATGAGGTCATCATTCGGGAAGTCGGTAATATACGAAGCGACTTTTCCGCTGTCGAGCGCTTCTATAATCTCATCGTTATTAACCAGATCTCCCCTTGCAAAATTGAGTATGCGCACGCCGTCCTTCATTTTTTCAATGGTTTCGGCAGTTATATATTTCTTGGTTTCATCGTTAAGCGGTACGTGAATAGAAATATAATCGCAATTTTCGTAAATATCGTTGATATCTGTAACATGGATCGCATGGTGCGTAAGATTCCAAGCGGCGTTGACAGAAAGATAAGGGTCATAACCGTAAACCTTCATACCCAGGTGATTGGCAGCATTAGCAACAAGACCGCCGATTGCACCGAGTCCGATTATACCAAGTGACTTGCCGCTGATCTCGGGTCCTGCAAATGCGCTTTTCCCTTTTTCAACAAGCTTCGCGACCCCTGC
>USAR01000080.1 GCA_900552605.1 uncultured Oscillospiraceae bacterium
AACATTTTGGCTGTGGGGAATTCTCGGTTCGCTTATCGTTGTCGGTCCTTTTGTTTATCTTTACAAGCTTTTAAAGGCCATGAACCTTTTAAGCGCAGATTACAACCAAAAGGGTTGATTAAAAAAGCAGCTAAAGCATTAAAGCATAATTGTGTTTAATTTCAGCGCGGCTTTCCTTTTATCGGGTCTGCCGCGCTTTATTTTTCAACTTTTAACGCACCAACGGAGGTCCCCGTTTTATGAACATTAAGAATTTAAAATTTAACGGCTTTGCCGCGCTTGCTCCTATGGCAGGCGTTGCCGACAGAGCGATGAGAGAAATGTGCATTGAGCACGGTGCGGCATACTGTGTGGGCGAGCTGGTTTCCGCAAAGGGCGTTGTGCTGGGCGATAAAAAATCGAAAGAGCTGCTGACGGTGCACGACAGTGAAATGCCGATGGCGCTGCAGCTTTTCGGCAGCGAGCCTGAGGTTATGGCAAAAGCTGCCGCTTTTTCTGCCGGCAGAAATCCTGCTTTTCTGGATATAAATATGGGCTGTCCGGCACCTAAGGTTGCAAGCTCCGGCGGTGGCAGCGCACTTTTAAAAGAGCCGAAAAAGTGCGGTGAAATTGTGAAAGCCTGCGTAGCGGCAGCCGGTGATATTCCGGTAACGGTTAAGGTGCGCCTCGGCTGGGACAGCGAGAATATAACGGTGCTCGATGTGGCAAAATACTGCGAGGAGGCAGGCGCTGCCGCAATAACCGTACACGGCAGAACAAGAGCGCAGATGTATGCGCCCTCTGCCGATTGGGAAATGATAAAAAAGGTTAAAGAAAGCGTTTCCGTTCCCGTTATCGGTAACGGCGATGTCTGCTCGGCACACGACGCGGTTTTAATGTACGAGCAAACAGGCTGTGATTTTGTTATGGTAGGCAGAGCGGCAATGGGTGCGCCTTGGATATTTTCGCAAATAAATGCGCTGCTCGGCAGCGAAACGGTTTTGCCCGATCCGCCGCTTTCAAAAAAAATGAACCTGATGATTAAAGAAACTCAAAAGATGCTGGAATATAAACCCGAGAGAACCGCCCTGCTTGAAGCGAGAAAGCACACCGCGTGGTATATGAAAGGCGTGCGCGGTGCGGCAAAGCTAAGGGGAAAATGCTCGCAAATAGAAACCTTTGACGATATTTTGGAAATTGCAAAGCTCTGTATGGCAGCGGGCGAGGATGAGGGCTTTAAAGGTTGACATAAAATTTGATTATGTTATAATGGCTGCGGCAGATGGCATCGGAAATCGGGCAGCAGCTTTAATGCTATTGACTAACTGCTGTGTGTTTGATAAAATATAAAATATAACTTTTAAACGGAGGCTTTGGCAAATGGATAATAATAACGACTACAATCCCGACATCGTAACCCTGCAGGACGACGACGGCAAAGAATATACCTTTGAGGTGCTTGACGCAATTGAAACGGACGATGGCAGATATCTTGCGCTGCTGCCCGTTTATGACGATCCGCAGCAGCAGCTTGACGACAGCGGCGAGCTTGTTGTGGTTAAAGCAGAGGAGGAAAACGGCGAGGAATATTTCACCGATATTGAGGACGATGATGAATATGAAACCGTTTCGGAAGCCTTTGTTGAAAGACTGCGCGATTTTTTTGAGATCGACGAGCAGTAATTTTTACAAAAATCTGCACTGACATACAATCAGCAAAAAACGCACTAACTAAAAAAGCCAAAAATTAAACTTAAAACACCGTCCTGCGCTGTTCGCGGACACAGCGTTTATAACCCTACAAGATTTTAAATTTGGGAGCTTTACTCCCACAGTGGAGCTGCAGGCCTCCTGCATTTTTTGCAGACGTTGGAAACATGAAGCTGTGGGGAGGCACCCACCTGACTTTTTTAAGGCAGGTTATCAACCGCTTGAATTACGGCAGCGCGGGCATTTTGTTTTTTATTTTTTTATAATCGCTTGCGGCTTTTAAGCTTTTCTTAAAAGCTTTGCGACTTGATAATACAAAAGGAGGTTTAAAACCCGATATGACAGAGCAAAAAGCAATGGCTTATGTGAATATGTACGGTGTTTTGGGAGCGCTTGAGGACCTTTGCAGGATTGACGGCAAGGCTAAACAGATTCTCTGCACGCTTAAAAAGCCGGTTTCGCTTTGTTTTAATGTTAAGGGGGGTCCGTGCCGCACATTTAACTTCCGCAAAAGCGGGTGCAATATAACAGAGGGCAGCGACGGCTGCACCTGCAAAATGAATTTTTCTTCACCGGAAAAATTCAACCGTATGATAAACGAGGGAAAGCCGGGTCTGCCTGTTAAGGGAATTGTAGGTTGCCTTACGTTTTTAACAGGTGTTTTCACAAAGCTTACCGACCGCCTTGAGGAGGTTTTAAGACCGAGTGAAGAGCAGCTTAAAAACCCCGATTTCTTTAAGGAAAACACAATTCTTACAATGTACGCTGTGGGCGGCGCGGTCTGCGCGCTTGCAAATTCCGACAGCATTGCAAAAATATCCGCCGAAAACACGCCCGACGGAGACGTTTCACTCGGCATTAAAAATGAGGCGAGCGTTACAATACATATTGAAAACGGCGTGTTTACTCTTATTAAAAAGCCTTGCGAAAAACCGCGCGCACTTATGGAATTTGCCGATGTTGAGCTTGCAAACGGTCTTTTTAACGGCACTGTATCTACGATAAATGAAATGTGCAAGGGCAACATAAGGCTTGCAGGAGTGCTTTCAATGGTGGATAACATCAACCGTATTCTCGACCGCGTCGGAATTTATCTTGGGGAGTGAGAAAAATGGAAAAATATCCTGAATATATACACACTAAAAGCCGCGAGTGGTTCGACCGCGATCTACGGTCACTTAGGTCCGTCGGAAGGTCTTTTCCTGCCGCTTGAAAAATGGCCGCTTATAAGTGAACGCGCAGAGGGCAGCTATTTTTGGGATATGGACGGTAATAAATACCTCGACTTAATGTGCGCTTACGGTCCCAACGTTTTGGGATACAACGACCCTGATGTTGACGCAGCCGCTATGGAGCAGCTAAAAACAGGCAACTGCACCACTGCACCGTCTTACAAAATGGTAGAATGTGCCGAGCTGCTTGTTGACACTGTTGACACTGCCGATTGGGCATATTTTATGAAAAACGGAACAGACGCAACAACGTTTTCGGTTCTTTGCGCCAGAGCGCACACTCACCGTAAAAAAATAGTATTTTTCAAAGGCTATTATCACGGCAACGACCAATGGGCAATGAAAGCCGATTATCCAGGCATTACACCCGAGGACGTTGCAAACAACATAATTGTTCCGTGGTTCGACATTGAGGCTCTACAAAAAGCTTGGGACGAAACCAACGGCGATATTGCAGCGCTCATTGCTCAACCCTATGACCACGGCAATTTTTACGACAACGTTTGCGCTACTCACGATCAGTGGCAGCAGGTGCGTGATTTTTGCACAGAGCACGGCATTGTGCTTATTTTCGATGACGTTCGCGCAGGCTTCAGGCTTGATATTGCCGGCAGCGACCATTATTACGGAATAAACGCTGATATAATCTGTTTTTGCAAAGCGCTTGCAAACGGCTACAATATGTCGACAGCGTGCGGCAAGGAATTCTTGAAAACCGCAGCCTCGTCGCTTTCGTTCACCGGTTCTTATTGGATGAGCGCCGTGCCTTTTGCCGCCTGCATTGCGTGCATTAACAAAATGAAAAAGCTTGATACGCCCGCTCTTTTTCGCAAAACAGGAGAAAAGCTGACATCGGCATTTAAAAAAGCCGCCGCTGAAAACGGCTTTGACCTTGTTGTGTCGGGCGAGCCTGCACTGTTTTACCTAAGAATTGCTAATGATGACAGCCTTATGCTGCACCAGGAATGGGTTGCCGAGTGCGTTTCGCGCGGTCTTTTCATTGCGTCTCACCACAATCACTTTATAAATGCGGCAATAACCGACAGCGATATAAATTTTGCAGCCGAGGTTGCAAACGAGGCTTTCGGCATTGTTGCGAAACGTCACCCGGACGCACTTAACAAATAACACATTAGCTTTTATAGTAAAAGCCGCTCTTTTAAAGGCTCAGCAGCCGATAAACGGGGCGGCTTTTGTGTTTCGTTTTTTCTTGCACTGTTGTCTTTTTGAATAAACACCACCGTTTTATGCACAAAATATAGGCAAGCGATAATAAAAAACAAAGGGTGGTATATTTGGCAATAAGAACAGATCTTGCGGCAGAACGCTGCAAAGCAGAGGACGCAAAGGATTACGAAAAGCTTAATCTTGACGGAATCGAAATTGAAAGACTGACGGTTGAAGACGGCGACGGAAGCGGCTTGCCCGCCGGCGACTATGTAACGCTAAGCTTTGCAGGGTTTACCCCCGAGGACACCGAGGGCACTTTACACTGCGCCATTCGCCGAGAGCTGTGCCGACTGCTGAAAAACAGCAAGACGATACTTGTGGCAGGGCTCGGCAATGTGCATATAACGCCCGACGCATTGGGCCCCAAAACCGCCGACGGAATTATAGCCACCAGGCACATCAGCAAAAACGCATCGCTTATAACCGGATTTGACGGACTTGAAAGTGTTGCTGTTTTGGCACCGGGTGTGTTGGGCCAGACGGGAATTGAGGCGGCCGAGCTTATAAAAGCTGCGGCAAATGAAACACGCCCCGACGCGGTCATTGTTATTGACGCGCTTGCGGGAAGGGGTGTTGAGCGGCTTGGAAGAACATTACAGATTACAAACGCAGGCATATGCCCGGGCTCGGGTGTCGGCAATTCCAGAAAAGAGATAAGCCGACGCATACTTGGTGTGCCCGTTATCGCAATCGGTGTGCCGACGGTGGTGGACGCTGCCACCTTTGCCGAAAATGAGACAGGAAACGAATACAACAACGCCGACGGCGGAAAAATGATGGTTACTCCGCGCGATATTGACAGTATGATCATCACTGCCGCAAGGGTGATAAGCCACGCTGTTAACTGTGCGCTGCATCCAAAGGTTGAAAGCGACATTTTGCTGGCGCTCAGCTGATTTAAACAGGACTCGTCACGCAAAGGCAACCGACTGCCGCAAGCCTATCTCCCGCGCCGCGCCCATCGCCCTTAAGGGCGATGCGCCGCCGACTTCGTCGGCAGCGCTGCCCGTTTTTTAATCGCTGCGAGGCAGGCACTATACTTAGTGATTTTAAAAACGGGCGCGGCGCGGGAGATAGGCTCGCGGCAGTCGGTTGTCCGAGCGTGACAGGCTTAGCGCTTGTCACCATTAAAAATTACAGATAATGAAATCTTACTCTCGCTCCCGACGCTTTCATAAAATCACTTGTCCTTTCATATACTGTTAAGAAAGTATTTAAAGGACGGTGAAACAATGCGGAGCGTGCAAGTTATATCGGCAATACTTTGTGTTTTTTCGCTTGTGACATCTCTTATGCTTTGCGCCTATTGCAGCGATGATGCATTGATATATGCAAAATCATTAAAAACATCACAAACGGTCTCAGCACTGAAAACGGCGGCGGAGCCGACGTCAGGAATAAAAGACAGCACTAAGACACTTGCTGACGGCATTGCCGGCTCCGCCGATTTGAACAGCTCAGAAAAAGCAGCAGACAAAAGCGACGTCTCCTCCAAATCCGACACTGCAAAAGGCAAGGAAAAAAGGCTTGGTAAGGTTTACGGTCAGTTTTTTTCTCCATACACTGCCAACACCGCTTACAACAATACCTTTGTTAACAATCAATCGGGCGTTTCGATAAACATAAAACAACTGCTTTCATCATACAAAAGCACAGTTGCCGTGGGCGACGCCAAGCCTCAGGTTTTGATAATGCACACTCACGCAACGGAAAATTACACAAAGAACGACGGCTATTACACAAAGAGTGATTTAGAGCGCACGGGAAAAGCGGATAACAGTGTTATAGGCGTCGGAAATAAGCTTGAAGCAGTGCTTAAAAAAGGCGGCATTTCCGTTTTGCACGATAAAACTCTGCACGACAGTCCGTCTTACAACGGCAGCTACAGCCGCAGTGCAGTTACCGTTAGCAAATATCTTAAGAAATACCCTTCGATATCTGTCGTTATTGACCTTCACCGCGATGCGATCGGCGACGGTGATGACCTTGTTAAACCCGTTACGGAAATAAAGGGAAAAAAAGCGGCACAGGTTATGATTTGCGTCGGCAGCAATACCGGCACGGTTGACTATTTTCCGAATTGGAAGGAAAACCTCAAGCTCGGCGTTAAGCTGCAGCAAACAATGGAAGTGCTCTACCCGGGACTTGCGCGAGCACTGTTTCTTGCACGTGACAGGTGCTATAACCAAAATCTTTCAAAAGGCTCTGTTATAATTGAGTTCGGAACAAACGGAAACACGTTCGATGAAGCGGAATACTCCGCACAGCTTGTGGGAAATGCAATGGTAACAATGTTCAAAAACAAGAGCTGATCTGTTTACAGCAATGATTTTACATATTCTGCCGCAGACACGGCTGTTAAGCAGAAGTCTTAGGTCGGTTGAAGATCAGAGATCGGAAGAGCGGTTCAGCAGGAATGCCGAGACCGATCTCGTAT
>USAR01000081.1 GCA_900552605.1 uncultured Oscillospiraceae bacterium
ACTATTATTATACGCTATTTCTCGTCAAAAATCAACCATTTGTTGTGACAGAGCCAATATTAAAAACACAAATCCAAAGCTTGCGCAGATAATTTGTGAGCAGTACGGCGGACCGGACGGAGAGCTTGGCGCAAGTCTCAGATATTTAAGCCAGCGCTTTGCAACGCCCTATGCCGAGGTTAAAGGGATCCTTAATGACATAGGCACCGAGGAGCTCGGGCATCTTGAAATGGTGGGTACACTTGTGCATCAGCTAACAAGAAAGCTTACACCCGAGCAGATTAAGGAGGGTGGCTTTGACGCCTATTTTGTAAACCACACAAACGGCGTGTATCCTGCCGCCGCAAGCGGAGTGCCTTTTAATGCAACCGCTTTTCAGTCTAAGGGCGATATTATAACCGACCTGCATGAGGACTTGGCTGCTGAACAAAAGGCGCGCACAACCTACGATAACATTCTTAGACTTTCCGACGACCCCGATGTAAACGACGTTATCAAGTTCCTGCGCCAGCGCGAGGTCGTGCACTACCAGCGTTTCGGTGAGGCGTTGCGAATTGCTACCGACAGGCTGAACGAAAAAAACTTTTATGCTTTTAACCCGGGGCTTGACCTTGGCGGCAACGCCAAATGCGGCGACTGATGCGTCCGACAAAGGCGATAATACTGTTGTATTGTAAGCTTTGAGGACGTGGAATGACAAAAAGCCGCTGTTTATCGGTCTGTATATATCGCTGCCGATTGCAACCGTGCAACCGGCAACACTTTATTGAAAGCGGGAAAAGAAACAGCCAAAAACAAAACAGCTGCCGCCAAAGCACAAGAGCCTTGGCGACAGCTGCTTTTTATGTATTCCCGAAAGAATTAGTCTTCAGAAATAGCTGATACAGGGCAGCCTGCTGCGCACGAACCGCAGGAAATGCATTTATCTGCGTCAATTTCGTACTTTCCGTCGCCCTCTGCAATTGCCTCAACAGGGCAAGTTGCCTCACATGCACCACAGCTGATGCAATCATCGGAAATTTTATATGCCATTTGTAACACCTCCATACGTTTGTACCTATATTGTAACACACATTGAAAAAATTGCAAGTAAAAAATAATTCCTTTTTGTTGCCTATTCGTAAATTTTTCCCTGTTATTTTATTTTGTTGCGGCTTTCAAAAAATCCCCGACAAATTGCAGCTGTGCTTTAACCGACTGCGGTCCTGTTCCGCCTGCCGAAATACGCTTTGCAACGCAGGTTTCAAGCTTTATTTCATCATACAGATCCTCGCCGAAAAGCGGATCGAGCTTTTGGTACTCTCCGAACGGCAGCGTATCCAATACGCAGCCCTTTTCAATGCAAAGTGCAACGGTTTGACCGACAAGCTTATATGCCGTTCTGAACGGCAGTCCCTTTTTTACAAGGTAATCGGCAAGGTCGGTTGCGTTTATAAAGCCTTTTCCTGCCGCTAAATACATATTATTTTTAAGCACCGTCATAGTTGCAATCATCGGAGCAAAGACCTTAAGGCACTGCTTAACTGTGTCGAGGCTGTCAAAAACCGCTTCCTTATCCTCTTGCATATCTTTGTTGTAAGCAAGCGGTAAGCCTTTAAGAGCGGTTAGCAGCGCAAAAAGGTCGCCGTAGACCCTGCCTGTCTTTCCGCGCACAAGCTCAGCCATATCGGGATTTTTCTTTTGCGGCATTATGCTTGAGCCCGTTGTAAAGCTGTCGTCAAGCTCCACAAACTTGAACTCCCAAGACGACCAGAGAATAACCTCCTCCGAAAACCTTGAAAGGTGCATCATAACGGTTGAAAATGCCGACATAAGCTCAATGCAAAAATCACGGTCGGAAACGCCGTCGATACTGTTTTGCGTAATACCGTTAAACTTAAGCGCCGACGCCGTGTTTTCACGGTCGGTGTTATATGTTGTGCCGCTTAGCGCACACGAGCCCAACGGGCAATAATTCATACGCTTAACCGCATCGTCAATACGTTCTTTATCGCGCATAAACATCATACAGTAGCTGAGCAGATGGTGTGCAAAGGTTATAGGCTGAGCTCTTTGCAAGTGGGTGTAACCGGGCATAATGGCGTCTTGATTTTCCTCGGCTTTTTCAGACACCGTTTTAATAAGGGCAAGCAAAAGCTTATTGACCTCTTCACATTCATCGCGCAGATAAAGGCGAAGGTCGAGAGCCACTTGGTCGTTTCTGCTTCTTGCAGTGTGCAGCTTTTTACCGTTTTGATCGATTAGCTTTGTAAGCTCCGCCTCAATAAACATATGGATGTCCTCGGCTGTCGGGTCAATTTTCAATTCACCCGTTTCAATGCTTTTAAGTATTGTTTCAAGACCGCCGATAATGCTTTCACTTTCCTCTTTTGTGATTATGCCCTGTGCCGCAAGCATTGCGGCGTGCGCCATACTGCCCTTTATATCCTGCTTATACATACGGCTGTCGAACGAGATTGAAGAGTTAAAATCGTCCGCTTCGGCGTTAAGCTGCTTGTGAAACCTGCCTGCCCACATCTTTTCCATTGCAAATTGCTCCTTTATGACTATTGCTGCCGACGTTAGGCTGACAAGGTCTGTTCTTGTCAGCACGGGTATGTCGGCAGCATTTTTGAAGATTTGATTTATTTAATGTTGTTTTTTGCTTTCATTTTTGCCGTGACCTTGATCGGCAGACCGTAAAGGTTGATAAAGCCTGCGGAATCAGCCTGATTGTAAACCTCGTCTTCATCGAAGGTTGCAATTTCGGGGTCGTAAAGCGAATACGGAGAGGTTACGCCGGCGTTTATCATATTGCCCTTATAAAGCTTTAGTGTAACGTCTCCGGTAACGGTTTTTTGAGTTGATTTAACAAAGCTGAGAATTGCCTCGGTAAGTGGTGTGAACCACTGTGCGTTGTAAATTTGCTCTCCGAGCTTTTGTGCAACCAAAGCTTTATAGTGCGCAGTTTCTTTATCGAGGCAGATAGTTTCGAGAACCTCGTGCGCTTTGTAAAGAATTGCGCCGCCGGGAGTTTCGTATACGCCGCGGCATTTCATACCGACAAGCCTGTTTTCCACAATATCGAGAAGACCGATGCCGTTTGAACCGCCGAGCTTGTTAAGAGTGTCAACAAGTGTTACCGCATCCATTTCCTCGCCGTCTATTGCGGTGGGCATACCTTTTTCAAAGTGAATTTTTACATAAGTGGGTTTGTCGGGTGCCGCCTCTGGGGAAACGACCATTTCAAGAAAGCCCTCTTTGCTGTAAAGCGGCTCGTTTGCCGGATCTTCAAGGTCAAGACCCTCGTGCGAAAGGTGCCAGATGTTTTTGTCTTTTGAATAGTTTGTCTCCCTGCTGATTTTCAGCGGAACGTTGTGAGCCTCGGCGTAGTCGATCTCCTCGTCCCTCGACTTAATATCCCATTCCCTCCAGGGGGCAATGATGGGCATATCCGGCGCGAAAGCTTTAATTGCAAGCTCAAAACGAACCTGATCGTTGCCCTTGCCGGTGCAGCCGTGGCAAATGGCGTCCGCGCCCTCGGCAATTGCTATTTCGGCAATTCTTTTGCCGATGATAGGCCTTGCAAACGCCGTGCCGAGCATATAGTCTTCATATTTTGCTCCTGCCGCAACCGACGGAAAAACGTAGTCTTCAAGAAATTCCTTTGTTAGGTCTTCAATGTAAATTTTAGAAGCACCTGTTTTAATTGCTTTTTCCTCAAGTCCTTCAAGCTCGCTTGCCTGACCGACATTGCCGGAAACCGCAATGATCTCCGGATTGCCGTAGTTTTCTTTAAGCCACGGAATGATTATTGAGGTATCAAGTCCGCCTGAGTATGCCAACACGATTTTTTTATATTGCTTGTTCATTTTTATTCCTCCTGAATGGAAATATTCATCTTTTATGCATATATGATAGCGTATAATGCATAAATATGCAAGAGTTTTTTATAAAAATATTCGTTTTTTTACTTTTCATATAAATCGCTTGGGCGGTTTTATGGTTTTACTATGCATTTTTACGAAAACCGTACTGATACTTTATGTATTTTTTAAGTAACGGCGCATTTTTTTTGCATCGTGGTTAAAAAGCCCGCCGCGTGGCGGCACTGACTTTGCAAGGTTTTAAGCGTGCGTTTTTCTTGCAAAAAATTCGGCGACGTGTAAACGAAAAAGCTATCTTTAAAAACAGATTAGGATTTATTATCGCGGGCGGGGGTTAGGTCGGCGCAAAGTGCGGCAAAAAATGGGTCGCCTTTCGCTCGACAGCCTGTTTTTGCGTATAATTTGGGAATTGGCAAAGGTTTTTGGGAATTTACCCTTGTAAAAATGCGGTGTATATTATATAATTGTATATAGTATGCTGAATGTGAGGAGGCGGAGGAAATAAAAATAAAGGTTGCTGATATTGTTATCGATTATAATTATTTCCATAAGGATTTTTTTGACCGCCGGCTTGCGGCATATAAAACCGACGACAGCAATGTTGATATGAGCATTGATTACAGCGTTACTAAAAAAATAGAGCTGCCCGATCATACCGAGAAAAGCCGTGTGCATGACGCGGTTTTGGGAACCTGTGAAAACGGGGATAGTTTAATGTATGTTAAAAGCCGCGCAAACGGTAGGGTGCTTTCGCTTGTTAGGAACACTGCCGATTACAAAAAAAACATTGCACTTAATGTGCCGATGAATCCTAACGTCGGACAAATGCTTACGGATTGCGAGCGCGAGTATCTGCGCTCCGGCAGCATTTTTAATACAAGACTTATAACCTTGGGCGGCACAACACTGCATGGCTCCTGCATTGCATATAAAGGAGAGGGCATTGTTTTCTCGGCGCCGTCGGGCACGGGTAAATCGACCCATACTTCTCTTTGGAAAAAGCTTTTTAAAGACGATGTGGTATTTGTTAACGACGATAAACCTGCAATTGTACCGACATCGGACGGTGTTTTTGCATACGGCACTCCGTGGAGCGGCAAGACCGACCTTAACACTAACATAAAGGTTCCGCTTAAGGCGGTTGTATTTGTTGTAAGAGCGGAAGAAAATTCTCTTAAGCGGCTTTCGGTTGCAGAGGCGGTTTGTTACCTTAACGACCAGACTTTTCCGCCGTTTTACGATAAGGGTCTATATGTTAAAAACATTGATGTAATAGAAGAAATAATTAAAAAGGTTCCCATATGGCAGCTTAACTGCAATATGGAAGATGATGCGGCAATTCTTGCGCGCGATACTATTTTTAACGGAAAGGATTGTTAAATTATGAGGATAAAAGAGGGTTTTATGCTTCGCGAGGTTTGCGGCGACAATATAGTTATTCCCGTTGGTGAAAACAGCGTTGATTTTAAATCTGTTATAAAGCTTAACGAAACAGGCGTCTTGCTTTGGAAAAAGCTTGAAGACGGTGCCGATGAAGAACAGCTGCTCAAAGCGATAACCGATGTTTATAATGTTGAGGACGAGGTGGCTTTGTCAGATATTAAGGGCTTTATAGACAGGTTGGATGAAGCAGGGATCTTGTGTTGAGCGGCACGGCAGAGCTTAAAGAGCTTGTGCCGATTATGAAGGAGCTTTTCAAAGAGGGAAAGACGGTAAGGCTTACGGCGCAGGGCAGCAGCATGCTGCCGCTTCTTCGCAGCGGTATCGACGCGGTGGAGCTTACCGGTTGCGATGATCCTGAAAAGCTTAAAAAGCGTGATGTGCCGCTTTACGAAAGAAGTGACGGCAAGTTTGTGCTGCACCGCATCGTTAAGGTGCACGACGATTGCTTTGATATGTGCGGCGATAATCAAATATCAGTGGAGCGCGGCGTTAAAAAAAGTGCGGTTGCGGCAAAGGCTGTCGGTTTTTATTCGCGCGGAAAGTATTATCCTGCCGATGGCTTTTTGCAAAGAACATATGCCTTTTTGTGGTGCGCTGTGCTGCCGCACAGATTTAGAATATACCGTGTTTTGCGTGTTTTTCGCAAGCGAAAATAAAAACGGTTGGGTGGCGAAAAAATGAAGAATTCCCAAGCTCTTGGCTGGGTTTACGGCAACACAAAAAAATATATTCCTATGGTGGCTGTACAGGCGTTGATTTCTGCGGCGGTTTCTGTGGGTTACGTTGCCTTGGCTTACATTTCAAGCTACGTTATCGACATTGCCACCGGGCAAAAAAGCGGCGATATCCGCTTTTACATAGGTTTGCTTTTTTTAATGATAATACTGCAGGCTGTGCTTTATGTTGTTAATTCGTCGTTTCAGGTGCGCATAAACGGCAAGCTTGAAATTTACTTTAAAAGCCGGCTTTTTTCATCTCTTATGTGCAAGGAATACAAGGAGATCTCAAAATATCATTCAGGCGATATTCTTAACAGATTTACAAGCGATGTAAATGTGGTTATAAGCGGTGTTACCGGCATTGTGCCGAGTGCGGTAAGTCTTTTTGCGCGTCTTGCCGCAGCGGTTTTTGTGCTGCTTAAATTCAGCAAGGGATTAACCGCTGTTATACTTGTTGTCGGTGTTGTTGTGGGTTTTGCGGCAAGAATTTACTCCGTATATTTCAAAAGAATACACAAAAGAGTGCAGGAATCTGTCGGC
>USAR01000082.1 GCA_900552605.1 uncultured Oscillospiraceae bacterium
TTATAGTTCCTTGCTATAATGAGCAGGAAGCACTCGGCTTTTTCTATAACGAAATGAACCGTGTTATGAATCTTATGCCATATGCTGAGTTTGAACTGCTGTTTATCGACGATGGTAGCCGCGACGGTACACTTTCTGAAATGAAACGTTTGGCAAGTACCGACGAGCGTGTTAAATATCTTTCTTTTTCACGTAATTTCGGTAAAGAATCCGCTATGTATGCAGGGCTTAAAAACGCAACGGGTGATTTTGTTGCGATTATGGACGCAGATTTGCAAGACCCCCCGTCACTTTTGCCCGAAATGTATAAAGCAGTTACAGAAGAAGGCTACGACTCTGTTGCTACACGACGTGTTACGAGAAAAGGCGAGCCGCCGGTGCGCTCGTTCTTTGCAAGAATGTTTTATCGTATTTGCAACAAGATTTGCTCAACAGATATGGTTGACGGTGCAAGAGATTACAGGCTAATGAGCCGCCGTTTTGTAAACGCTCTGCTTGAGCTTTCCGAGCGCAACCGTTTTTCTAAAGGACTTTTCGATTGGGTCGGCTTTAAAACAAAGTGGCTTGAATTTGAAAATGTGGAACGAGTTGCCGGGGAGACCAAGTGGTCGTTTTGGAAGCTGTTTAAATACAGCATAGAGGGCATCGTCGCTTTTTCAACATTCCCGCTGACAATTGCCGCGGCACTCGGTTTTTTGGGAACGGCTGCAGGCTCGGTTTGGCTTTTGGTAATTGCAATTCTTGCAATTTGCGGCAAGGCAGTTTCGGCAGTTGCGTTGATTTCCGCTTTACTTATACTACTCGTTGGTGTGCAGCTGCTTTGTCTCGGCATCGCGTGTCAATACATCGCAAAAACCTATTTGGAGATTAAAAACCGCCCGATTTATATAACTGGTGACACTAACATAAAATAAGTTACAATACAAAAAACAAAAATGTGCAGAATGCTAACGCCACATAAGGAAGTATTTTGAAAACATATCAAAATACAACTTCGTTGTATCCAAAAGGAGCGAAAAACATGTTTTTCACCAACCGAAATTACAAGAAAAATTCCACCCGATTGCTTAATATCTGCAAAGAGTTGATTGAGAAATATCAGACCAACGATTGTAAACCGTCATGCGAATACGATTTGCTTGAGCTTATAAGATCAAGAGTATTGGCCGCCAAAGCAGAAATTATTGAGTGGAAAGACAGTGATACAGACTATATAAAAATTGCCCATACTATGTTGGCTCACGCAACCTTTGATCTTCTTGCCAGCGGCAGATACCACATATATGCTGGAGTGCTTAACCCTATGAGTTGTGCAGATAATTTAATGGATGTCTATAAAGCCAGTATGGAATATGGGATTAAGATTAACATGTTAGATGAAGAAACTCGTAAAGAACAATACAAATACTTATTACAATGCATCTCAGAAGTTGGATAAGTAATCTCAATGTCACATACCGGAACAAGCAGGGAAACTGTATTAACAGTTTCCAAATGCAATAAAGTGGTGAGGTATCTATATTGATACCTCACCACTTTATTTATATAAACACTTCCTAATTTGGCGTTGCCAAATACAGTGGCTTGGTTTTCAGCTTTTGCGGAACAGCGTTTATCGCACCGCAAAAGCTTTAATACCCGCTTACTGTATCTGCACATTTTTTGCAAAAGAAATATGAATTGTTGCCGCAGCAGAGTTTTAAGTTATATCGTTAGGTATTTATTACACTGCTGCGGCATTTTGTTGCTTTAGCAGCAGCAGTTGTTGTCACAACCGCAACCGTTACCGCAGCCACAGCTGTTTCCACAACCGCCGCAACCTCCGCAGCAACACAGCAATATAAGGATGATGATAATCCACAAGCAGCAACCGCCGCCAAAACCGTTGTTACACATTATGTTTTCCTCCTTTCCTGCCTTCAACAACATTCTATGTTAACTCTTAAAATGTGTTACAAGGCAGAAAGGGCAGGGTGTAAAACGGCACGGTAAATGCTATCAAACTATTACAACATAAAAATATTTCAAAATGCATTTTCTGTGCTTTGCAAACCGCAAAAGTTGGTTTTACCTATAATTCATTGCATAGGTTATTTAAGATTTTGCCTTATAAAAGTCAAGTAAAAAATTTTAAAAATTTTTTCAGAACGCTATTGACTTTCTCTGACTTTGTGTTATAATACAATTAAAGGTCAAAGTCAGTTAAAGTCAAATTAACGCGAAAAGGGCGAGATAAAACGTGAGATTAAGCGATTTAATATCAAAGAAAATTATTGAGATGATAGATAATTCAGATGAAAATTTTGCGGAAATTCAAAGAAACGAATTTGCGGAAGCAATCGGTTGCGTTCCGAGTCAGATCAACTATGTGCTCTCTTCAAGATTTACGCCGGAGCACGGATATGTTATCGAGAGCAGGCGCGGTGGCGGCGGTTATGTTAAAATTACAAGGATTCAGCTTTCAAATTCTTCGGCGATAATGCATATAATCAATTCGATGGGTGATTCGGTTGACCTTTCCACCGCACGAATTATCATTGAGAATTGTCTGCACACAGGACTTATTAAAAACGAGGAAGCGAATCTTATGTATGCCGCACTGTCCGGAAATGTTTTCAGAAGTATACCGCCGCAATGCCGAGGGAATGTGCGTGCGGCATTGCTTAAAGAAATGTTTATATCATTATTATAATTTTATCATTGCAATTGACACAGTTTAAGAGAACTGAAAGGAAGATGCTTTATGAAATGCGAAAAATGCGGAGTTAATACCGCCACAACACACATTCACACTGTTATTAACGGAAAGGTCACGGATATGAATCTTTGCGGTTACTGTGCCGCTAACAGCGGACTTAACAAGTTTGGCCATATGGGGCTTATAAATCTTTTGGCGTCGGTTTTTGATGATACTTCTCTAAATCCGCCGACAGCGGGTGTTGAAACAAGATGTCCCGATTGCGGTGCAAGCTTTGCCGATATTGCCGCTTGCGGCCTTGTCGGTTGTCCTAATTGTTATCGCACATTTTACAGACAGCTTTTACCGACTGTTAAGCGAATACACGGAAGGACTAATCACGCAGGTAAAATACCGCAGTCATCTGCACCGAGACTCAGCTATGAATCGAGAGTTGAAAATCTTAAAAGAAGAATGAAAAGAGCAGTTGACGCAGAGAATTTCGAACTTGCGGCAACATTGCGTGACCAAATAAAAGAGCTGGAGGGCGATGCTCAAAATGGATAAATGGTATGAAAAAAGCGGACAAAATGTCGGCACGGCAGTCAGCACACGCATTAAAATTTCAAGAAATATAAAGGGCTACCCTTTTCCTAATAAGATGAATTCGGAGCAGCAAAGGGCTGTTAATAAAACTGTGTACGCCGCACTTTTTGAAAGCGGAGAGCTTGATGAAAATGAGCTTCAGTGGATTGAAATGTCGGCTTTAAGCGACTCTCAAGCTGCAGCACTTGCTGAAAGGGGCGTTGTGTCAGGAGAATTTATTTGCGACAGAGCGAATAAAGTTTTACTATTGTCCAAAGATGAAAGTATAAGCATTGCGCTCGGTGACGAGGATCACATAACGTTACGTGTTATGGGTGTCGGGCTTTGCCTAGATGCGCTCGGTCGTATTGCAGAAAAGTACGACAACATAATTTGCAGCAACTTAGCCATTGCTTTTGATGAGCACTTGGGATTTTTAACAGCGTGCCCGACAAAGCTGGGCACGGCACTTACTTGCTCGGTTCTGTTGCATTTGCCGGCTCTTAAAAGCGGCAGTGAGGTAAGGCATATGGCACAGTCTGTTTCAAGAATCGGTCTTGATATTCACCCGTATTCCGATTTGTCTGATAATACCGACAGCGCATTCTATCTGCTTTCAAACCGAATTACTTTGGGTATTTCCGAAAGTACTGCAAAAGGCAATCTCGACGCTATTGCAAGGCAGCTGATAAGGCGCGAGGAGCAGCTGAGAACAGAAATAAATCCTCTGTATATTGAGGATGCGGTTTTCCGTGCTCTTGCATTGCTAAAAAGTGCAAGAAAGATAGATGCTGCCGAGCTTGAGCGGTTGCTTTCCGATTTAAGGCTCGGTATATCGCAGGGAATAGTTGATAATATTCCGCTTGAAGTGCCATTTAGCCTTATGCAAAACACAAAGCCGAACACAATTGTCTCCGGTTTCGGTGAGCAAACAGCCGATGATGTTGATTGTCTGCGTGCACAAATTACAAGGGAGGCACTCTCTTAAATAACTGTTATGTAAGTATTAAAAACCGTTTTTGCGGAACGACAGGAGGTTTTATTTATGAAATACAATTTTAACGGATTTACCGAAAAAGCAAACACAGCGCTTAATATTGCAATTGATACAGCCGGCAGAATGGGACACACCTATGTCGGCAGTGAGCACTTGCTTTACGGTCTTTTAAAAGAAGGCTCGGGCGCTGCTGCCACAATTCTTAATGATAACGGCATTACTGCAGACAGCGTGGAGGAGCTTTTGTATACTTCAATCGGCAGAGGTAATCCAACACTTCTAACGCCGGAGCACATTACTCCGCGAGCAAAGAGGGTTATTGAATCGGCAATTAGAGAAGCAGGTGCCGAGGGGAAATCCTATGTCGGTACAGAGCACATTTTAATCGGTATTTTAAGCGATACCGACAACTACGCAACAAGGTTTATTTCAGAGCTCGGCGGCAGCTTGCAGGATATTTTAAACGACGCTGTAAGTATCTCGTACGGCGAGCGCTCAAGCAGTCAAAAAGATAAAAAAGAAAAATCCGACGCACCTACATTGGAAAAATTCGGCAGAGATCTTACCGCCGAAGCAAAGGCAGGCAAGCTTGATCCCGTTATCGGTCGTTCAAAGGAGATTGAACGTGTTGTTCAGATTCTTTGTCGCCGCACAAAGAATAACCCGTGTCTTATCGGTGAGCCGGGTGTTGGTAAAACGGCAATTGCCGAAGGACTCGCTTTGAAGATTGCTTCGGGCGACGCACCTGAAATTTTGCGCAATAAGCGTGTTATATCGCTTGATCTTACAGGTATGGTTGCAGGCACAAAATACCGCGGTGACTTTGAAGAAAGAATCAAATCCGTAATCGATGAAGTTAAAAATTCACACGATATAATTTTGTTCATTGACGAAGTACACACAATAATCGGTGCCGGTTCTGCCGAGGGTTCAACCGATGCCGCTAATATCTTAAAGCCGTCACTTGCGCGCGGCGAGTTGCAGGTTATAGGCGCAACAACGCTTGATGAGTACCGCAAGAATATTGAAAAGGACGCGGCACTCGAAAGACGTTTTCAGCCGGTTACTGTCGGCGAGCCGAGCGAGAGCGACGCTGAACTTATTTTAAAAGGTTTGCGCGATAAATATGAAGCACATCACAAAGTAAGAATTACCGACGAAGCAATTTCTGCAGCTGTTAAGCTTTCTTCAAGATACATTGCAGACAGATATTTGCCCGACAAGGCGATCGACCTTATTGATGAGGCGGCGTCTAAAGTAAGGCTGCGTGTTTACACTGCGCCTTCAGATGTCAAAGATAAGGAAGCGGAAATTAAAAAGATTTCCGAAGAGAAAAATGAGGCAATCCGCACCCAGCAGTTTGAGCAAGCCGCAAGCCTGCGTGACAAGGAAAAGAAGATGCGCGAGGAGCTTGAGAGCGCTAAAAAGCAATGGGAGGATGACAGCAGCCACATTAACGGTGTAGTGACGGCAGAAGAAATAGCAGAGATCGTTTCGGATTGGACAGGAGTGCCGGTTTCTCAGCTTACCGAAGAGGAAAGCAAGAGACTGCTGAGGCTTGAGGATGAGCTTCACCGCAGGATAGTCGGTCAGGACGAGGCGGTAAGCGCAGTGTCTAGAGCAATTCGCCGTGGCAGGGTAGGTCTCAAGGACCCCAAACGTCCGATCGGCTCGTTTATATTCTTAGGCCCTACCGGTGTTGGTAAGACCGAGCTTTGCAAAGCGCTTGCAGAGGCTATGTTCGGCGATGAAAACGCTATGATAAGGCTTGATATGTCCGAATATATGGAGCAGCACACTGTTTCAAAAATGATTGGCTCGCCTCCCGGATACGTGGGCTTTGATGAGGGCGGCAGACTTACCGAGCTTGTTCGCCGTAAGCCGTATTCCGTTATACTTTTTGATGAAATAGAAAAGGCTCATCCGGATGTTTTTAATATCCTTTTGCAGATTCTCGATGACGGTGTTTTGACAGACTCGCAAGGCAGAAAGGTTAACTTTAAGAACACGGTTATTATAATGACATCTAATGTCGGTGCGAGAATGATAACCGATAAAAAGACAACATTCGGTTTTTCAGGCGATGAAAATACCGAAAAGACTGACGAGAGCAGAATCAAGGATGATGTAATGGGCGAGCTGCGCAGAACATTTAAGCCTGAATTTTTAAACCGTGTAGATGATATCATTGTGTTCCACAAGCTTACAAGCGACGATATTTACAATATCGCAAAGCGTATGCTTGATACGCTTAAGAATCGCTTGGAGTCACTTGGCATTACGATCAGCTTTGATGATACA
>USAR01000083.1 GCA_900552605.1 uncultured Oscillospiraceae bacterium
TTTGTCCATTCAAGATTGTTGATGTTGAACTGACCTACGGCATACTTGCCTTCAACTGCCTTTTTTAGCATTTCAGTTGCTGAAACTATCATTTTAAAGTCCTCCTTAAAACCAAGAAAGCACTGCGCGCAAAACCGTGCAGTGCCACTTTTGCCGAAAAATTATTCTTCGGTATTAAAAGCAACGTCGGAAACAAAAACATTCACCTTTGAAACGGCGTTGCCCGTCATATTTTGCAGCTTGGATTTAACGTTTTTCTGAACATTCTCCGCAACTTTTCTTACGTCGTAGCCATTTACAACCGAGATGTAGATATCGAGCGTTGTGGTTTCGTTAGTTTTGTTTACCTTAATGGCTCTTGCGGCGTTGTCCTTTGCGAAAACCTCTTTGATATCCGTTGTTTTTGCATAAAGACCTGCAACGCCTTCAACCTCTAAAACAGCAACGCTTGCCATTTTAACAACAACATCGTTATTTATTTCCAAACCGAAAGAATTTTCTTTATTCATAAAAATTGCCTCCTTGTTTTTTTAACGTTTTCGCCGACGATTTTCAGCAGTTTTCACGACGACTGTAATCTCATTTTTTTATATTATAACATAAATTTCAAAATTAACAACTATTTTACGGCAACAATTTTAATATTTTCTGCTTTCAGCTGAGTTTCTCCCATAACAATATCAAGAATTTGTATGGTCTCGCTTTTTTCAAGCTCTTTTTCTTTCTTAACTATAACATTGCAGCTGTTATCGCCGAGTATCGCCGCGGCAGAGCTGAATCCCTTAGCGTTTAAAAGCGATTCGATTGCGCTTTCCTTTTCCATTCTTTCCGTTATCGCCTTTGTTTGCTCTGTTGCCGCCTGCTTTTGCTTTTCGGTAGCTTTTTGTGAATTCAGTGTATCCTTTATAATTTCAAGCTCCTCCTCGCGAGTATCGGCACGTTCCTTTTTGGTTTTTGTAAAAAAGTCACTGCTTTCGGCAACGCCCGTGTTTGCAACATATTTTGCACTGCCGAGCTGCGCGTCCGATATGCTCCCGGTGCTTTTTGTATCGCTGCCGTTTGTTGCAAATTTGACGTTAAGCCACACTGCGGCACCGAGCGCCAACACCATTGCGAAAGTAAGAATCTGTTTTTTTGCAATAATCTTTGTTTTTTTCATTTTTAACACAAACCTTTCAGCATAAGTTTTTGTGGTTTTTGAGCTGTTAAAAATCAGCACTTTGCAGACTTTAAAACTCAGTAGCCGGTAACGCTTACCCGCTTTTCGGAAATATCAAGCAGTGTGCATACCGCCTGCTTGATGTTATCGGCAACAACTCCGTTTGCAGCGCTGTCGCAAACAATTGCGACTCCGCGCACAGACGGTGCAAGTGCGGAAAGCAGCAGGGGTTGTTCACCGTTATCTGTTTTAATTATTATGTATGTTTCCTCGGTTTTATCACTGATTTCATTGTTGTATTTCTCGGTGCTCTCTTTGTTTTCCTTTGTGCCGGAATTGCTGTTCCGCTCGGTTGCATATACATACTCCGTTCCGCTTTCAAGCGTTACCAAAGCCGTAACGTTTTTATCGCCCGTTATACTTTTTACAAGCTCTGTGATTTCCGATTGCAGCTGAGCCTTATATGTATTGCTTTCAACTGTTTCGTCTGTGACCTTTTTACTGCTTTTCGGAATAATATCCGAGAGAAATATAAGCAAAATTCCGACTGCTCCGAGCAGTGCAAAAAAGCTTACAGTACGCCGATTTTTAAGTAATTCCTTGAACTCCAAAATGCTCACCTCACTTTGGTCTTAACAATTATTTTTGCCGAAATCTGCTTTTCGAGTTTTTGCAAAACGTCGCTCGGCGGCTTCTCTTGCACATAAATCACAACACTTTCAACACTGACTCCGTTTTCGTTTTCGGTTGTGTTTATCTGCAGCTTATTATAAAAAACGCCGTTGTCGCGCAGTGCGGCTTTAATGCTTTTTTCATAGGTTTTCAGCGCTTTTTCGATAATGTACTCCTCATAGCTTTTCTCACTCAGCTCGCCGCTTTCAACGCGTGGAAGTTCCCCGTTTTTTAAAGAGTCGGGCATCTTAAATGAAACAAACGAAGAAACAACGGTTGCAATCACAACAATGCTTAATGTGTTGCGCAGCGCATTTTTGAACCTTTTTCGCGGGAACAACGCGCCGAAGAATCCCGCAAGAATAAACACTGTGCAAAGCGAAAGCAATGTGGTTTTAAATGCCTGCATTAAACCACCTGCCTAACCACGGTAAGTGACAGAATAAACATAACAGTTACAGAAAGCGTTATGCCTACAAGAAGTCCAAGCGCTGCCGACAGCGTGCCGAAAAGTCCGACCGGCTCCGAAAGCCCCAGCATTTCGGAAACAGCCGAAAGCAAACACAGCACGATGCGCCACAAAAACAGCTTTACAACAACCGGTAAGACAATTATGCCAAGCACCAGCACACACCAAGAAAATGCTGACGACCTTAAAAGAGAGACACCTGCCGTAACCGTTGCCAAAGCCTCGGAAAGTGCGCCGCCCACAACGGGCACGGTTCCCGAAACAAAAAAGCGAGCCGTCTTTAAGGAAAGGCTGTCTGCGGACTTTGCAACCGCGCTCTGCACACTTAAGAATCCTGTAAAAACCGTCATAATGAATCCAACAACTACATTACCTGCGTTTTTTACCCTTTCAGCTATTTTTGCAGCGCCGTCTATTCCCGAAACCGCCGACGAAACACCGAGGCAGACATAAGCCGAGACCAGCGGCGACACAACAAAAGAGAACGCCTGTGAAACGACCTCGCAAACCAAAAGCATAACCGATTGATATACCGTACCTGTTGCGACACCGCCTGAATAAAGCAATATTCCCGTATACACGGGCACGAATCCCAACATAAAGGTGCACGCTGTACGAACTGCATTAAGACAGGCGGAAACCGTGCTCATAACGGGCATAAGCACAACCGTCAAAAGGCTTAAAACACACACATATTTATAGGTTTCGGCAGCCGCTTGCTTTGTGTTCCACATTCCGCCCACTGTTGCCGTTATTGCAAGCAGAGCAAACCCAACGGCAAGCACTGCAAGCGGTGCTTTAAGATTATCAAGAGTAAAGGAGTAAAATGTTTTTAAAACCCCGTCTAAGCTAAACGATAAAAAGCTGTTGTA
Organism: uncultured Oscillospiraceae bacterium; assembly: GCA_900552605.1. Taxonomy (GTDB): domain Bacteria; phylum Bacillota; class Clostridia; order Oscillospirales; family Acutalibacteraceae; genus UMGS1532. The sequence continues at coordinate 3,173 of USAR01000083.1, forward strand.
ATCATTTAAATCAACACCTAGCGAGTTAAGCGTTTCAACCGTTTCATCGCTTAAGCTGTCGGTCAATTCCGAAAGACCGCTGTCATCGTAAACTTCTTTATAAATCTCTCCGTCGGTTTTGCTTTCTTTACTCTCTGCTTGTACACTGAAGCCAAAGCTCAGCAGCGCCACAAAGGCAATAACCAAAATTACTTTTATTTTCTTCTTCATTTTTCCTTTCCCGTAAATCCCTGCTGAATATAATGATTCAAATTTGCCTATCCGACAAGATTTGATACGGTATTTATAAGTGAGATGATCAGCGGCAAATTCACAGCCGCCAATGCCACCTTGCCGAAAAGCTCTATCTTCGAAGCCAATGAACTTTGTCCGAAATCGGTACAAATATCGGCGGCAAATTGTGTTATATAGCAAATGCCGAGCGACTTAAGCATAAGAATAAAATACTCATTTTTAATTCCGCTGTTCTCTGCAATCGACTTAAGCTGTGAAACAAGCGGCATTGCAAAGCTTACAACCGCCGTCAAAACAACAGCTCCCGCCGCAATACCCAGCGGCAAGGCAAGCTCCGGCTTATATTGTTTTACCGTTACAATCAGCACCGCCGCCGCAAGTGCTGCAAGAATAACACTATATACCGTCATTTTTATAGTCCAAAAGTGGATTTAATTGTATTGAACAGCGTGCCGATTTTGCCAACGATCATAAGCATAACAACAATAAGTCCGGCAAGAGTTGTAAGCATTGCCTGCTCCTCTCTGCCGGAGCGCTGCAAAAGCTGATTGAGCACAGCCACAATTATACCGATTGCCGCTACCTTAAAAATGAAATCCACATCCATGTTTCTAACAGTTCCTTTCCGCTTTTTTGTCTTTTTTTAAATCAGCAAAACAGAAACACCCACGCCGGCGCAAACTCCAAGCACGGCATACAGTCTTGCGCATTTGTCGCGCTTTGCTTCCGCCGCGGCAAGCACTTTTTCAGCGCGGCTTATGTGCTGTTCGCAATAGCTTAGCTGACCTCCGATATCCGTCTTGCCGAGTCCCGATAAGAACTCGTCCATAAGCTTTTTTGCAAAATCATTATTTTTGCTTGCAAGCACACGGAAATCACTCCTTTCAAAAAGCCTTGCCGCAATTTTTTGGTACATTTCCGAAGAATAACGTATGCTGTCACGCATCTCTTCCATAAACCGACACAGCGCCGATATACGATTCACGTTTTGCTGCATTACCGCCGCTTGCTGTACCCCCAAAAGGGTTCCTGTCACGGTTATTATAATCGCACCTATCAGCTTCAGCATAAAGCTCCTCCACCCTAAAAATTTTTTGCGAAAAATCCTTGTTAAGCATAACAGCGTATGAAAAAGCTCCCGTTTCCAATATGGGCAATGCCTTATTCCTTTCCAGCAATTCCTGCACACTGCCTGCATGAAGAGTGGTTACAATTCTCACACCGGCATTCATACAGCAACGTACCGCCTCTAATTCCGAAATATCACCAAGCTCATCAAAAGCAATTAAATCAGGCGCCAAGGTTCGCAAAGCAACCTCGATACCGTCGCTTTTTGTGCCGCCCGTTATAACGTCTGTGTTTTCTCCGACACCGAGTGTGCACACACCGTTTGTCGTTCCGGAAAGCTCGCCGCGACAATCGATAAGCGCAACCGTTTCCAAAAGGTCGGAACAGCTTTTAACATAATCTCTAAGCAACGTCGTCTTGCCTGTGTGCGGTGCGCCGAAAATCAAAACTCCGCCCGAAACTTTCCCCAAAACCGCTGCCGCACAGCCGTCTATTTGGTGTGCTATGCGAATATTAAGCCCTGTTATTCTGCGGTACCACCTGCTGCCGTCTCCTCTTGTTATTACCTCTCCGGAAAGCCCTGCTCTTCCGCCGAATGACAGCGAAATATACCCTTCGGCAATCTCGTTTTCGTGTGTATATACAGAGTTTTTGCAGCAGCGCAAAAAGCACTCCTCAACATCGTCCGCCGTTATGTACAATGTGCGAACGCTCGGCGAAAAGCCCAGTGCGTCCTTTTCAAGATAGCGAAGCCTGCCGCCAACTCTTAAAACCACCGCTTTTGCTGCGCGCAGACGAATCTCCGTTATTTTTTCAAACACAGTCCGCGGTTGTCTTTCAAGCGCCTCTCGCACAGCTTTCGGCAGCAGTTTTAAAACCTCTTTCATTTTTTGCTCACTCCTTGTCCTTTTGCAAGTGATAATAATTCCGTCACGCATATTCAATTTATATGGACAGCCTGTTTGTTTTATTACAAAAAACCGCAAACACTCTTGCGCATTTTCTTTTATGTGTTATAATGTTGACAAGCAATAACTATAATCAGGTTGGTAATTTAAAATGAAGCTCGGACTTTGCACAGATATAAATTCCGATAATTTCGAAGACATTAAAGTCGCAGCTGAATGCGGCTACAGCTACGCTGAGCTGCCGGCAAAGAGTATTGCTAAGCTATCGCACGGTGGTATAAAAGAACTTAAGAAAAAAATAAACTCATTCGGAATAACAGCAGAAGCCGCTAACGGCTACTTTCCGAATGAGCTTAAATTTGTCGGTGATGATGTCGATGTTGAATTGATAAAAAACTATGCAAAATCCGTTTCCGAAAAGTTGTCGCTTTTCGGCATTAAAACAGCCGTTTTCGGCAGCGGTCCGTCAAGAGCAATACCGAGCGGATATTCAAAAGAAAAAGCATTTTGGCAAATTGAACAGACGCTCTGTATTGTTAATGAGGAGTCTTTAAATTGGGGAATAGAAATCGTTATCGAGCCGCTGTCGCCGAGAGAAACCAATGTGTTAAACACTGTGCGCGAAACATATGACTTTTGCAAAAAGATAAACCTTAAAAACGTGCACCTGCTTGCCGACCTTTACCACGTTGGGCAAGAAAGGGATTTCAGACGCTCGATGAGTGATATTGCCGAATGCGGCGACGAACTGAAGCACGTACATATAGCCTGCCCGATTGCCAGAACTGTACCTATGAAATGCGACGGCTTTGACTACTCGCTGTTTTTTAGCGCGCTAAAAAATGCAAACTACTGCGGCAATATTTCTGTTGAAGCGTGGCCTCAAACACGAGAAGCACTGAGCGATTGCAAGGAGATTTTCGATAAATACACTGCGCCATAATTATGTCATTAACTTTGTTAAGCCGCTGCGCTTTTACAATGTTGAATGCTTTTGTAATGCTGCTGTGGGTTTCTGCTTTTCTTCCTTGCCGACAGCGTCGCCGCGCCCCGGCGCAACCGTTTTTTGCGCAGACTGCGCGCCGCAATAATTACAGAAAAAACGGTTTAAAAGCCGATAAATCGGC
>USAR01000084.1 GCA_900552605.1 uncultured Oscillospiraceae bacterium
CACCGAGATCTACACTCTTTCCCTACACGACGCTCTTCCGATCTCTGATCTATTTCCATCATTTTGCCGAGGTGAACAAACTTGTAGCCGATGATCTGACCTTCGTCGTCAACGGCAAGCTTTGTTATGTAGCCTTCGGCAAGCTCTAAGTAGCGAGGGCCTTTAAGCTTTGTTGCATAGGTTGTGCCAACCTGTGAGCGAAGACCCTTGCCGAGGTCCTCGAGTCCTGCGCCTATCGGCAGACCGTCTTCACTGAAAGCGGTTTGTGTTCTGCCGTAAACGATCTGCAAGAAAAGCTCACGCATTGCGGTATTGATAGCGTCGCAAACCAAGTCGGTGTTAAGAGCCTCGAGCAAGGTTTTGCCGATAAGGATTTCCGAAGCCATAGCAGCTGAGTGAGTCATACCCGAGCAGCCTACGGTTTCCACCAAAGCTTCCTCGATAATGCCTTCTTTAACATTAAGGGTAAGCTTGCAGCAGCCTTGCTGCGGAGCACACCAGCCGATACCGTGTGTAAGGCCTGAGATGTCTTTAATTTCCATTGCTTGGGTCCATTTTCCCTCTTGAGGAATGGGAGCGGGACCGTGGTATGCGCCCTTGGCAAGCGGACACATATTTTCAACTTCGGTTGAATATTTCATAGATGAAAAACTCCTTTCCGTTTATGTCACAGTCTATTATAAACGCAATTTCGCGCAAATACAAGCATATTTTTTAAAAATCGTTAATTTTTTCCCAAAGAAAAATTTTACTTCATGTATTTTAAGATGATAGGCTTGCATTTTTATAAATCGTGTATTGTAATTGATATGCATATCAATTGTGCATTCAAAAGGAGTGATAATTTGGCTTTAAGGAAAGATACAATATTAACTAAAAACCGCATACTTTCCGTTTGTGTTCGGCTGTTTTTAGAGCAGGGTTACCACCCGACACCTATAAGCCGGATAGTAAGCGAGGCAAATATCTCGCCGAGTACTTTTCAAAATATATTCAAAACAAAGGATGGCGTGCTGTCGGAGCTTATTGAATTTATGTTCAGCGGGCAGTTCGGTGCGGCAAGAGGAATAACGGGGGACGATCTGTCGCCGATATACACATATGCCATTGAGACAGCCATTCAGCTTGCACTGACGGAGTTTAACGAAAACTTAAGTGATATTTACTTAGAGGTTTACTCATTGCAAAGCACAGCTGAGTCTATCCATGAGCATACTGCGGCTGAGCTTCAAAAAATATTCGGCGAGTATTTTCCGCAGTACACCATTGCCGATTTTTACGAAATTGAAATCGGCACTGCCGGAATTATGCGCGGATATATGGCAAAGAAGTGTGATGTACACTTCACGCTTCAAAAAAAGCTTGAGTGCTTTTTAACCCTTTCAATGCGCGTTTTTAAGGTTCCCGAAGAGGAACAGAAAAATGTGCTGGCATATATTAAAAGCATAGACATTTGCGCGGTTGCAAACAGCGTTATGCAGCGGCTGTTTGCGGCTCTCGAAATGAAATTCGACTTTACGCTTTCAAATCAGGAGGATGGAAAATGAAAAAACGATTGCGGAACAGATTACTTAGCATGGTACTGAGCATTTGTATGCTTCTTTGTGCCGTTCCCACAGCAGCATTTGCGGCAGACGATAACGAGCAGTTTTCGCTTACGCCCGGCGGAGTGTACTACTTTGACTTCGGCGGTAAAACGCTCAAATCCGGACCATCTAACACATCACAGGATTAAAGCATAACAGAGCTTAATTACATTCCGTTTGTCTATACGGGAACAATAAATGCATATAAGATTACAGAAGCAGCATACAGCGTAAGCGACGAATATGCCGAGGCAAACAAATACAACCACAGCGTATTTATTGCCGCACGTAATGTTGCAAGCTGGCTGAAATGGGATGAATTGGCAACAGAAGGCTTAATTTTCGGCAAAGATGTAGTATTCGGCGGTATAAGCTATCAGCTTCGTGTTCCGAGCGGCGGAAGCAGCTCAAGTTATAACAGCAGCTGGAATTCTTTTTACGGTCTTCCTAAAACAAACGAATGGGACGTTATCCTCGATAAATGTAACCAAGGTTTAAACGACAATACCGGCGGCTACATTAAAAATTGGGACAGCAGTGCATACTCCGTCTGCCAAGAGGGTGGAAGCAACGCCGTAACAAGGGGGGAGCAGCCGAGTACAACTGTAATGTTTCATCGTGGAACAACGGTGTGTCTAAAAATTATTATAGGATAAACTGCGGCTATCGCCCCGTTCTTGAGGTGCTCAACCCTGCCTCTCTCGGCAAGGAGGCGCTTAAGCCCGTAACGCTTAACCTTAACGGCGGCATACTCGAAGGTAACAGCGAGGTTAAGATCATTGTTAAAAACAGCTCTGCGTTTTCAGCGTCTCGTTTTAACGGTGTTGTAAGTCCTGCCGATGTAAACGTAACCTATTACGGCTGGCAGGATGAGAACGGCAATATTTACGAGCAGGGTGAAAAAGTGCCTGCCACCGTTTCAACCCTCACCGCGGTTTGGTCTGGAAAGTATAATGTAAGCGTAAAAGCGTCGGGCGGCACACTTTCAACCGACGGCACTTACTTTTCAAGCAGAGTAAACCGTCATGTTGAATGTGACACTGCATTCGGCACCGACATTGAGTATAAAGCCAATGAATGCTATGAATTTAAAAATGTAACAACGACTCCGAAGGTTGAAGATATAGGCTTTGGAATCGGTCATATGCTGTTGCTTACAAAAGACGGCAATATCTTTTCGGCAGGAGAAAATCAGAACGGCGCACTCGGCAGAGAAACGGAAGAATTTCGCGATCAAAATCTGAAAAGAGTGACTGTTAAGGACGGCGGAAAGGACGTTAAGTTTAAAGCTGTTTCCGCCGGTAATCGATTCTCTGTGCTGCTTGATACCGAAGGCAATGTTTGGACGGCAGGAAAAAATGAAGTCGGACAGCTCGGAAGAAATGAAAACGTCGGCATTAGTAATGCGGTTAACTTCACTTTCAAAAAAGCTACGGTAAAGAATAACGGCGCAGACGTTAAAATCAAGGCAATTGCGGCAGGCTCAACTCACTCTGTTTTGCTTGATGTAACCGGTAAAATTTGGACTGCCGGTGCAAAAGACGGCGGCCAATACGGACAAACCGGCAGAGAGATTACTTCTTTGCCAAACGCAAGTGCGTGCACCTTTACAAGGGTAGATGTTAAAGACGGAGAAACGGACGTCAGCTTCACTGCAATTTCCGCAGGCAGTTTTCACACTTTGCTCCTTGATGAAAATAAGCAAGTATGGTCCGCAGGACTGAATTGGGGCGGTCAGCTCGGCAGAGACGATAATTACGAAACAATGTCAGCAAATGCGACATTCACAAAAATTGCGCTTAAAGAAAACGGGAAAAATGCAAATATTGAAAGAATTGAGGCAGGTAATTACTTAACAATGCTGCCTTCCAAGGACGGCGACTTGTGGACGTGCGGAAGAAACACCTTTAAAGAGCTTGGCAGTGAAACGAGCGATTACGACTGCAATTTGAAAAAGGCTTCGGTTGAAAGCAGCAGCGCTTCACTGAAAGGGATTTACGCCGGTTTTAACAGTACAGCTGTTGTTGACGAAGACGGAATTGCCCATTTTGTCGGTTACAGACTTTACACAAGCTACAATATAGATCAGTTTACCGCCATTACAGCTTACACCGAAGAAATGACATTCGAGGAAATGCAAAACCGCATAATTAAGTATGACACCGAATATAAGGTCAACTTTAAGAGAAAAGAAAAATGCAGCATTACTTTCGACTTAGGCGGCGGCTCGTGGGCAAACGGCTATACTGCTCCCACATACTGCTATAAAGGCGAGGCGTTGACGCCAATTGACGCCGATAAGGTTACAAGAGAGGGTTATACTTTTGGCGGTTGGTTTGTAACAGGCACCGATAACATATACGATTTCACATTACCTGTTACAGAAGCTTTGTCGCTGACAGCAAAATGGACTGCAGTTAAATATACCTTCTATCCGGTTTGGGAAGCAAAGGTCGGCTATACCGTTTCGTATAACACAATCGGCGGCACTGTTATTCCCGATAAAACAAATATGAAGTGGACGGATAAGGTGCTTGAAAATGTTGCGGCGCCCACAAAGCGCGGATATATATTTGCCGGTTGGAAATACGGAAATGATGATGTAACGGCAGCGACAACCTATGGCGAGATTGCAAATGACGATACTGTGGCGAGCGTAACGCTTACTGCGCAGTGGACGGTTAAATCGAGCTACAAGTTGTTTTCAATTCAAACGGCGGCACCGAAATACCTGATAAAACGGGTGTTAAATGGATTGATAAGGTGCTTGAAAACATTACTGCACCCACAAGAAACGGCTATAATTTTGTTGACTTTATGTGCGGTAATTCCGTTGTCGGAAGCACGACAACCTATGCCGATCTTGCCGAAAACGACACAGTTGCAAGTGTTGAAATTATCGCAAAGTGGGAAGTAAAATCCGGCTTTAGTGTTGCGTTCGATTGCGATGGCGGAACAAATATTGCAACAAAAACAGACGTTAAGTGGACAGACAAGGTTCTTGAAAATGTTGCAACACCCACAAAGAGCGGTTGGTCGTTTAACGGCTGGTATTTCGGAAACACTGCGGTTGACGGCAATACAAGCTATGCAGACCTTGCAGTAAACGACGGTCACACATACGAGTGGCAAAGTGAAAACGGTGAGTACTGGAAAAAAGTGCAAATTCTGCCAACACGAAACCGCAAAACAGCCGATACCCGTTGTTGAGATTAAAAGTGCGGATATTGTTTGCAAAACACAGGACTTCGTGTTTACCTTTGTTTTGCCGACAGATTGTCAGAACCCGAAGTACGAATACAGATTCGGCGCATTTGGAACGGAATTGACTTTAGAAAACGGGGTTTACAATGCTTCAGTTAAATGCTCCGAATACCTTGACGCAGATAAGCTTGAGGTTATTGTGATTGCGGAAACAGCCGACGGTTCCATTTTCAGTGTTGATAAACAAATTGAAATTGCAAGCGAACACCGAGGCGGCACAGCAACATGCACCGAGCAGGCGGTTTGTGAGATTTGCGGTGAGAAATACGGCAATGTTGACTCTGCAAATCACACGGATGCTTCTAATGGAAAACAACCGAAACCAAGCACGAGAAGATTTGGAGCTGCTGCTCTGCTGTTGATGTTGCCAATGAAAGTCACGAGTGGAGCGATGGAGCTTGCAAGGAGTGCGGCTATACCTGCAAACACAGCGGCGGCACGGCAACCTGCAAGAATTTGGCGGTTTGCGAATTCTGCAGTGAGCAGTACGGCGAGCTTAATGCCGATAACCATGTAGGTTTTGCTCATATTAAAGCTAAAGCTGCAACCGTTAAAGCCGAGGGCAACATTGAGTATTGGCACTGCGAGGAGTGCGGAAAATACTTTGATGATGCCGCTGCAACTGAAGAGATTGCAAAAGCCGACACTGTTATTGAGAAGCTTCAAAAAGCTGAAGATAATAACAAAGAAACAAGCGACAAAAAATCACCCAAGACCGGGGAAAAAGCAGGCTTTATGCTGCTTGCGGCACTCTGTTTCGTGTGCAGCGGCTTGGCAGGCATTTTGACTGTAAGAAAGAAGTCGCATTAAAATGCGTAAGGCTTTATTGAGCCTTACGAAAACACAGCGCGGTTTTTATGCAATTCATTTTTTTAACCGCTGCCGATCAACAAAAAAATCAGCGCCTGTCAATTTTGTTTGTCAAGCGCTGATTTTATATTTACCGATTAACTTGCAGGCTAAAGCGTTGCGGTTTATTCTCTTATCAGTTTAAACGGTGTGTCAATTCCCAATGCTCTGTATGTAAGGTTACGGATCTCCGGGTGCGCTATTTCGAAAAGAAGTCGGCAGCCCAGGATTTGTGTTGTAAAGACAATGCAAAGAGAGTTGTCGGGATCGATAAGACAGTATGACGCGGCAGCGCCGTCCCAGCCGAATTCGCCAACAGGTCCATTGCTTCTGGCGGCGTCTTTATTCATAAGTGTGCGCACGCCGAGGCCGTAACCGTAACCACGCTTGTCCCAATTACTGTCGCACAGTGTGTCTTGGCGATTTTGGCGCATAAGGTTGATTGTTTCCGGCTTCAACACCTGATATCCGTTAGCTGCCGTTCCGAAGTTTGCAAGCGCGTCCGCCACTTTGACATATTCATCAAGCGTTGCGAAAAGACCTGCTCCGCCGCTTTCATAAACATCGCTTAGCATACATGCACAGTTGTTATCAATTTTAAATGAGCGCAGGGAACTGTCATCATAACGGTATTGCTGTGTAAAGTGTTTCAGTTGCTCGGCTGTTGGGTGAAAACCGATGGTCTTCATACCAAGCGGAGTGAAAAGCTCATCGCAGAGATATTGGTAGAAGGTCTTGCCGCTCACTACTTCAATAATTGCCGCAAGTACATCGTGTGAA
>USAR01000085.1 GCA_900552605.1 uncultured Oscillospiraceae bacterium
CGAATTCCAAATATAGCTTGCCGCCGAATTTGGCAATCCTTTCGCGAATATGCTCAGACTGCATTTTTAAGTATTTCTCGTTGTCAAAACCTTTTTCGTACATTTTCCTACCCTCTCGTATTTTAAAGCTCCTCCGATGCCCGACGAGTGCCACCGACAAAAGCATCAATAATATTCCAATAAAAAACAACCAAGAAAAGTATACCACCTATTGCCGAAATTTACAAGTCGGATTTTGTTGAGACTTGGCGAAAATAAAACCGCCGCTATGCATACAATGAAGCGCTTAGCGGCAGTTTGTTTTTTAGTTTTGTTGTTTTGCTTTATATGATCCTGTACTTATTCGGCTTGTGCCCTGTCACCTCATAAAACACCTTTGAAAAATAACCTGCGTCGGAAAAACCTGTTTTTGCAGCAACCTCGCCGAGCGTCAGGTTGCCCGAGCTTAACAGAATTATTGCCATCTCCACTCTGTAATTAACCACATATCTGTGCAGTGAAACACCGAAATGCTCCACAAACAAGCGGTTTATATAGTTAGGGTGGTAGTGAAACTGCTCACCTATATCCCTATTTGTAAGATTTCTTTGGTAATTGTTTTTAATATACTTTAAAACGGCATACGGCAGCCCTTCCTCGGTGCCGTTAAAGAATTTTTCAAAGATTCTTGCAAGAATCAGCGTAAGCTGCGCATTGCAACGAACGCTGTAAAAAGCCTTTTTTTCGCCGAATACCTTGTTTATGCTCTCCAGATTTATTTCAATTTCAGGAACATTAACAACGATATAGCCGTCCTCTTGCCTAATATCTGTGAATGTCACCGACTGAACGGGTCTGTCTGTGCAGTCCCGACTTATTTGAAGCGGCGCTTTTATATTATTATTGCCAAACAAAAAATCAAAGTTTATTATGCAGTAGCTGTGCTCAACTCTATTATCATCATTTTCGAAATAATAGCCGTTCATTGAGTTAACAAGCACGGCGTCGTTTTTATTAAGATGCAGCGTCTTACCGTTTATATGCATAACCTCGCCACCGGAATAAAAGTAAAAAATCCTTGCATCTCTTGCATATCCGAGCTGCGTGGGAAGCGGTACATTACGCTTGCAAAAAAAGCGTAAAAACGGGTTTATCTCGTCGGTATAAATACTGTATTTCAAAAATTTTCACCACCGCAAAAGTTAGTTTTTTATACTACCGGGTTTATTTTTGATGTTTATTATATCACGAGGTTGTGTTAAAATCAAGAATAAGAATATAAGGCTTACGGACAACATTTTCTGCGCAATTTCGGCATTTTCGAAACCGTGCTTTAAAAAATATGCACCACCAAAAGCGTCTGACTTTTGGGGTGCACATCAAGCCCGGCAGCCGCTTTTATTCAGCGACAGCTAAAGATTATCCAAGAAAATTTTCCTGTTTTTGAAGCAGTATTACATATAGTGCTCATCCTGCATACTCATTTACGGCAAAACAGATGATAAAATCAAGCTGTTTTTTCATCATTAAAGAACTGATCGTACCACACCAGAAAAGTATATACAGTCCAGATCTTTCGGCTGTTATCGCGCTTGCCGTCGCGGTGTTCTTTAAGCAGCTTTACAAGACGGTCAGTGTTAAAATACTTCTTTGCTGCATCGCTTTCAAAAGCTTCTTTTACAAGAGAATAATATTTATCCTCTTTAAGCCACACGCGAATTGGGACGGGAAATCCGAGCTTTGGCTTTTCCGACGTCTTTTTTGGAAGTGTTTTAGACGCGGCGCTGCGCAGTGCAAGCTTTGTGCTGCTGAGATCAACACGCTTGTCAAGCGGGATTGTCTCGGCAAGCTCCATAACCTTTTTATCCAAAAACGGTACTCTGAGCTCCAGCGAATGTGCCATTGACATCTTGTCCGCCTTTAAAAGGATATCGCCCATAAGCCACATATTTATGTCAAGATACTGCATTCTTGTGACCTGATCTTTATCGGAAACCTCTGAATAAAACCTTGCGCAAATATCCTTTGGCTTTTCTCCGCAGTCGTTCTTAAGCAGCTTTTTGCGCTCCTTAATCGTAAATATATTTGCGTTACCGATAAACCAATCCTCAACAGGTCTGCCGCGGCGCACAAGAAAATTAACGCCGTGCACTTTCGGCAAATGAAGCGCAATTGTGCCCAAAAGGCGACGAATCGGCTTTGGAATTTTATTGAACGACGGGCATGCTAGCGGCGATTGATATATTTTGTAGCCGCCGAAAAGCTCGTCTGCGCCCTCTCCCGAAAGCACAACCTTAACATGCTCTGCCGCAAGCTTTGAAACAAAATAAAGCGGTACGGCGGCAGGGTCTGCCAACGGCTCATCCATTTGATACTGTATTTTAGGAAACTCTCCCCAATATTCCTCAGGTGTTATCACCTTGGAAATATTCTCGGTCTTGATAAAATCGGCAAACTCCTTGGCATAGCTTATTTCGTTGTACTTCTCGTCCTTGCCGAAGCCAACCGTAAAGGTCTTGTCCACCTTAGCCTCATATGCAATATAGCTTGAATCAATACCGCTTGAAAGGAAAGAGCCAACCTCAACGTCGCTTATCTTGTGTGCTCTTACCGACTCCTCTATTGCGTTTTCAACAATATCTGCATATTCGTCAATCGTTTTGCCTGATTTATCCTCGCAAAATTCGGGGTGCCAATAGCGCTGCTTTTGAAGAACGCCGTCTTTATAAACAAAGAAGTGAGCCGGTGGAAGCTTGAAAACATCTTTAAAAAATGTTTCCTCTGTGGGAGAATACTGAAAAGAAAGATAATTTGAAAGAGCCTTTTCGTTAAGCTGTGGTTTGAATGACGGATGCGGTAGAAATCCCTTGATCTCCGAGCCGAAAAGCAGTTCATTTTCAAGTGTTGCATAGTAAAGCGGCTTGATTCCAAACGGATCGCGCGCGCCGAAAAGCTCTTTATTATTTTTGTTCCAGATAACAAAGGAAAACATACCGCGCAGCATTGAAACAAGCTTTTTGCCGTATTCCTCATAGCCGTGAAGCAAAACCTCTCCGTCGCCGTTGGTTTTGAAAGTGTGACCCTTCTCAAGCAGATTTTCGCGAATATCCTTAAAGTTATATATTTCACCGTTAAAAAGCAGCACCAGCGAACCGTCCTCATTATAAAGCGGTTGGTCTCCTCCTGCAAGGTCAATAATGCTCAGTCGTCTGAAGCCTAAACAAATATCCTCGTTAACAAATCTGCCGTCGGAATCAGGTCCGCGATGAGCAATTTTATCCATCATTGAACCGAGAACACTGTCGGCATTTTCTATATTATTTGTAAAACCAACATATCCGCACATACGGGATACCTCCGAAAACAATACTATTTTATTTATTATACTTTATTTTCGGCAAAACTGAAAGACTTTTTTGAAATTTTTTTAATTTTCGGAAAAATAATAAGGCTCCGACCGTTAAAGTCGAAGCCTTATATCATATTTAATCGGCGCTGTATTTTAAAAAGCTATACGAACACACTCTCTAAAATTCGATATGCTTTACATAAAGCTTTGCGCTTTTAATACCGCAACAATATTATCAGTTGGTAATTGTAAGCTCGGTATCCTTATCGAAGATGTGGATACGTGCGGTATCGAATGTAACCTTGATTTCGTCTTGCGGACGAGCGGTTGTTCTCGGGTCAACACGGGCAATAATCGGCTGACCTGCGCAGTCCATATACAGATAGGTTTCGGCGCCCATAAGCTCTGTAACCTCAACCTTGGTGTCAACAATGCCTTCGGGCATCGAGCTAAGATACATCTGCTCATCGTGGATATGCTCGGGACGAATACCGATAACAACCTCTTTATCGATGTACGCTTTCAGGCAATCGCGATAGTTCTTCTCGTCCGGAACCGGGAGAGTAAACTTAATTTCGCTCTCTGTCTTTGTTGCTTCTTTGCCGAATTCAACGAAATATTTGCCTGCGTCCTCACGAATTTTTGCGTTGAGGAAGTTCATCTGAGGTGAACCCAGGAAGCCTGCAACGAACATATTGCAAGGTTTATCGTAAAGATTCTGAGGGGTGTCAACCTGCTGAATAAGACCGTCCTTCATAACAACGATGCGCGAGCCCATTGTCATAGCCTCGGTCTGGTCGTGAGTAACGTAAATAAATGTTGTGCCGAGACGCTGGTGAAGCTTTGAAATCTCGGTACGCATTTGTGCACGCAGCTTAGCATCAAGGTTTGAAAGCGGTTCGTCGAGCAAGAATACCTTAGGCTCACGAACAATAGCACGACCGAGCGCAACACGCTGACGCTGACCGCCGGACAAAGCCTTCGGCTTTCTCTCAAGCAAGTGCTCGATATCAAGTGCGCGGGCTGCTTCTTCAACACGGCGTTTAATTTCGTCCTTCGGTGTTTTGCGAAGCTTCAAACCGAATGCCATATTGTCGAAAACAGTCATATGAGGATAAAGCGCATAGTTCTGGAACACCATCGCTATATCTCTGTTTTTGGGAGCCACGTCGTTAACCAAACGGTCGCCGATGTAAAGCTCGCCTTCTGTAATTTCCTCAAGTCCCGCAACCATACGAAGTGTTGTGGATTTACCGCAGCCCGAAGGGCCAACCAAAATAATAAATTCCTTGTCTTTGATTTCAAGATTAAAATCCGAAACGGCAACTACGCCGCCGGCATATTTCTTGTAAATACCTTTAAGTGTTACGCCAGCCATTGCTTAACCTCCAAAATTCTTAATACAAATATCCATTTATATTTACCTATGTATTATAACAGATATTTCTGCAAATTTCTATACGTCAACTATACAAATATCCGCGCGTTATTTTATGCAATATACATATAAAGCCATAGTGGCAATGTTAAATATAACTAAAGTATCAGCCGTTTTGTTAAATTTTATTGTTGCCTTTGCAAATTGCGCTTATTTCGTCCGAAGTAAGCAGTCTGCACTCTCCGCTTTTAAGCTTACTGTCAAGCAAAATTCCGCCGATACTTTTGCGGTGCAGCTTTTCAACACCGAGACCTGCCGTGCCGAACATTCGCTTGATTTGGTGATACTTCCCCTCGTTTATCGTAACCGTTGCAAAGGTTGGATTAGTTTTGCTGTATTCAAGCTTTGCCGGCAAGCATTTTGTGCCGTCGGCAAGGGTAACTCCGCTTTCAAACAGCAGCACGGTATCATCGGTTACGGGCTTGTCCAAAGTTACCTCATAAACCTTTTTAATGTCGCTTTTGGGAGAGATTACGCGGTGGGCAAAATCACCGTCGTTTGTAATTATTATAAAGCCGGTTGTATCTCTGTCAAGTCTGCCGACAGGAAAAAGCTCTTTTTTAAAAAGTTCTTTCGGCACAAGGTCAACCACGGTTTTTCGTGATTTATCGGCAGCGGCGCTCAGCACTCCCTTCGGCTTATTTAGCATTATATAAACAAATTCAGTGTATTCAACCCTGCTGCCGTTAAGCATAACATAATCTTTGATTGGGTTGATTTTCATATTTGCCTGCTTCACCCTATCTCCGTTAACCGTAACGCATCCGCTTGTCACGGCTTTTCTTGCCTCGCTCCTCGTAAGCAACGCCTGATCGGCAAGAAATTTATCAAGTCTTTCCTGCATTTTTTGGTATTGAGCTCCTTTTAATAATCCGATTTTGCTTTGCGTGTCGCTCTCTTAGTGATCTCCTAAATTAAGCTCTATATTAACAAGCGGAAGTGTAAATCCGCCGTTTTCAATTGACGAAATATCGCCGCCTATAATTTTACCGTTGTGCACAAGCAAATTGGCGTACACTTCGCTTTTGTCTTTAAAATTTTCAACGCTGTATGTATACATAACCGCCCCGTTTTTGCGGAATTCCTCAAGATTAAAACCGGCTTTTTTTTGCAGCTTGTTATATTGCTTATAAACACCGCCGAAATCCGAAGGAATTACAATATCCGTTTTTGTTTCGCTCTCTGATTTCACGCTGTATCCGAGCTTTTGCAGATATGCCACCCTGTCGTTAAGCTCACTTCCGTCAGGGTAGCTGACTCTGCCGGATTTAGCAAAGCAAATAATAGTCAGCACCACAGCCGCAGCCGCTCCCAAAACCAGCGCGACTCTTCTCTTTGTAAGTCTTAAATTAACAACAAACATTTTTATTTCTCCCTTTTCTTTTCAATTAAATAAGCCGATAAGACTTGGCATTACACACGACAAAACGCCGCAGTAATGTGGCTTTTATTTAATATTATGAAAAGAAAAACGGATTTATTCGCAAAACTGAGCCGCTTGCTTCCGATTATATGCCGGCAGCCGCAGTGCGAAGGCGCCGGGCGAAAGCCCTCGTGCCGAGCGCGCTGCGATGATATTGACAGCCGTCAGCCGGCAATACCGTTTTCCGCATTTTCAATAAGGCAAACCGCATGTGCGGAAATACCCTCACCTTTTCCGGTAAAC